>CAZNNA010000033.1:0-16962 GCA_964573825.1 uncultured Treponemataceae bacterium | reverse complement strand
CCCTCGGATCCGCGGCTCCGGGCACGGCGCGGTTACGCGCGAGCTCGGCCTCGATGGCCGATAGCTCCAACGGCTCGGCGTCAGGCGCCGACTCGTAAAGGACGTCGCGCTGCACGGTGGCGCAGGAAGCCGCGGCCAGCGCCGCGAGGAGGGCGCCGAGGGCTAGCATGGCGGGGCCGGTC
This sequence comes from uncultured Treponemataceae bacterium, assembly GCA_964573825.1. Taxonomy (GTDB): domain Bacteria; phylum Spirochaetota; class Spirochaetia; order Treponematales; family UBA12059; genus SZUA-370. Next base: position 16,780 of record CAZNNA010000033.1, on the reverse strand, counting down.
GGGCGAACGCGCGACGCTCGCCCTTCGGCGGATACCTGAGCGAAGGGAAGGGTCATCGGGAATGCCTCCTAAAGCCCCGTGTAGGCGTGTATCGTATCGTCGGCCCCCCGCGTCACGAGGTCAAGCCTGCCGTCCCCGTTGATATCGATGAAGGCGGGCGCGCCCGAGCCCGAGACGGGGAAGCCGGGGAGAGGCTCGAGGTCGCCAGAGTAGGCGTAGAGCGCATCGCCTCCGCCCGAGACGTAGAGCTCTTCCCTCCCGTCGCCGTTCGCGTCAGCGACCACGAGGGTCGCCCCCCGGGCGCCTCCGCGCTCGAGGTCGCGCCGGCCGAGCCGGGCGCCGTCGGGCCCTATCCTGTACAGGCTACCCTCCACGGACACGGCGTAGAGCGCCCGCCACGAGGCCGCCCAGGCCGGAGCCGCGTCGAAGGACGCGTCCATGACCACGGGGAAACCGTCCGCGACGGCGCCGTCGCGAGCGAAGGCGCAGAGCTCGCCGCCCTCGGTCAGCGCGGCGACGAAGGGCGCCGCGCCCGCATCGATGACGGCCGGCGCGGCGGAGGCTAGGCCCGGAAGGGCGACGGGCCAGCCCGGGAGCGGGAGGCCGTCGGGGTCCAGGGCGTAAAGCCGGGAATCGAAGGAGCGGGGCAGGGCCGCGATGGCCGCGGCCCCGACGGCCGGCCGGGAACGGAGCCGGGCGCTCAGGGCCACGGAATAACGCGCCCGGCCGTCCGATCCTACGAACATGATGGACGGTTCCTCCGCGACCGGCACGGCGATGGCCGCCGAGCCGGCGGCATCGTATACCATGGCCGGAGGACCGGAGACGCGCCGTCCCGTAAGGACGGGGAAGCCCGGAAGCCGCGCCAGCTCGCGGTCGAGGCGATGGACGGTGCCGCGCTCGGAGACGGCCCAGACGGCCTCGATCCGGCCGTCCCGTTCCTCGATGACAGCGAAGCCCGGATCGTCCAGGGCCGTCTCGTAGCGCGAGCCCGAGGAAAGATCGATCCCCCTGAGGGACGAGCCGCTCACCCAGTACGCCATGGGCGAGCCCGAGGCGGCCCTGCCCACGAGAAGGTCCGACCCCATGCGGCTGCCCGCCTTGACGGGAAAGCCGGGAAGGGAACGGGGCCCTGATCGGGAGCCCGAGACGGTTACGGCCGACAGCTCGAGCCTCGCGCCGCCTTTAACGAGGCTGACGGACGCGACGCCGCGCCCGTAGAGCCTGAGCGCGGCCTCTAGCCCGGAGGAGCCGCGCATGAAGAAGGGCAAGCTGCGGACGTGCGAGTAGAAGACCGACGCCGAGGTTTCCGGGGACGCGCCCCGGGCGCCGTCCTTCCAGCGATCGGTCTTGACGAGGAGCCTGCCCTCCCGGAGCTCGGCCGCGCAGGCAGCCAGGAGCTCCGCGCTCTGGCTGGCGAAGAGGAATCCGTCCTCGACCAGGTAGAACGGTTCGGCCAGGTTGACGCCAAGGGCGGAGGCGAGGCTCCGGATGAAGCCAGGGAAGACGGCGCGGGGCACGCGCCGTCCCCCGACGACGGCCGAGACGTCCCGTCCTACGACCGGGGAGGAGAAGGCCGCGTCGAAGGCGTCGCGCCTGGCCCTCTCGTCGGCGATGGAGACGAAGAACACGGGCTCGGCCCCGCGGGAGCTCCCGAAGGCGCCAAGCTCCGCCCCCATCCATGATAGGAAGAGCTCGTCGAGCCCGCGGCCTAGGGCTACCTTGGCGGCGCCGTCGGCCTTGGCGTAGGCCTCCGCGACGTTCGTCCCGAGCGCGGGCGCCAGCGCGTCCCAGAGCTCCCCGGGCCGGCCGGCGGAGAGGATGCTATAGTAAACCGTTGACTCGGGAAGGCGGGCCAGGATCGCCGGCGTCGAGGAGCGTCGATTAAGGAGGGGCTCGAGCGGCGATCCGGCGGCGCCCAGGGGCAGGTCGACGGAGAGGGCTATCCTATCGCCCGACAGGCTCAGGTCGACGGCGGCGAGCGTCGGGAAGGACAGGGTACGCGCGAGGGCGCCCCCCAGGCCGTCGAGCGAGGCCCCCCGGGAGGCCACGAGCGCGGCCGGATCTACGAGCAGGCGGAGCGAGCCGCGCCCGGTTCTTCCGAGGGCCGAGGCGATGGCCTCCGCCTGGGAGGCGGCCCCGGCCGCCGAGAGCGCCCGGGCGAGGAGCGCCTCGCTCGAGGCGGCCACGAGCACGTCCCTATCGAGCGCGGCGTAGATCCGCAGGTCGCCGGAGCTCCACTCGAAGCGCCCGGCGGCCCTATCGTAGCGGAGGCCGGGAGCCTTGGCGGCCAGGGCCGGGACTAGGCTCAGGGCTAGCGGCGCCGCGCGGACGAAGGCCGCCCGGAATCCCAGGGAGGCCGCGGCGACGTAGCCGCCGTCGGGATAGAGCGACGCGTCGACCCGCACGCCCGCGAGCCTATCGTAGGCGGCGGTACGCAGGAAGGCCTTGGACCTGAGCGAGGCTACGAGTCGCCGCGCCGAGCCGTAGGCGGGCGGCGAGAGTATGGCGTCGAGGGCCTCGAGGTCCAGCACGTCCCGCGCGAAGGCGCCGGCGGAATCAACGCTGACGTAGGCCTCGAAGCCCGCGGGCGCGTAGCGCTCGGGGGCGCCCCGGAACAGGGCATGGTAGGCCATGAGGCCGCCGAGCGCCAGCGCCGGCGACGATACGACGATGAGCGCCGCGACGAGCACCGTTCGACCTGCGCGCCCGCGCGGAGCCTTCGCGTCGGCTCGCGGGTCCAGCGTATCGTCTCTATCGGGCACGGTTACCTCCAGGCCTTAGCGGGGATTCTCGGGGATTCTCGGGGATTCTCGGCTGAAACGTTCCCTTGCGTCAACGCCCGAGCGATGCTAGCATCCTTGCATGAAAGCCTTAGAACGATTACGGACCCTGGACGCCCAGGCGCGGCTCGTGGAGCACATAGGGGCGACCCTAGCCTGGGACCAGGAGACCTATATGCCGAGCGGCGCCATTGAGGAACGAGCCGACCAGCTCGCCTACATCGAGGCGCTCGCCCACGAGAGGGCCACGGATCCGGAGATAGGCGAGCTCCTCGCCGCCGCCGGCTCGACCCAAGAGCGACCCTCCGGCCCCGAGTCGATCGCGTCAATTGACCGGGCCTACCTGCGCGCGATGCGCAGGAAGTACGACCAGGCCACCAGGCTGCCTACGGCCCTGGTCGCGGAGATGGCCAAGGCGACGAGCCTAGCGCAGGCCGCCTGGGCGGAGGCGCGCAAGAACGACGACTTCAAGGCCTTCGAGCCTCACCTGAGCGCTATAGTTACCTATAATAAGCGCGTGGCCGCCTGCCTGGCCCCGGACCGGCCGGCCTACGACGTACTCCTCGACCGTTACGAGGAGGGCAACGACGAGGCCTCGACGCGCTCCGTCTTCGACCCGCTACGAGCGGGCCTCTCCTCGCTCCTCGACGCCATACGGGGCCGGCCGCAGATCGACGACGCGGCCCTGCACCGCCCCTGCCCCGTCGAGGCCCAGGCGAGGCTGAGCGACTACTTCATGCGCCTCCTCGGGTACGACACGACGCGGGGCCGCATCGACGTGACGGCGCATCCCTTCACCACGACTCTCGGGGAGTCGGACGTACGCATCACCACGCGCTACGAGGAGGGCTTCTTCCCGTCGAGCCTCTTCAGCACCCTGCACGAGACGGGGCACGCCCTCTACGAGCTCGGCATAGCCCCGTCGCCGGAATACAGGAGGACTTCCCTCGCCGAGGCCTCGAGCATGGCGGTGCACGAGTCCCAGTCCAGGCTGTGGGAGAACATGGTCGGCCGCTCGCTCGGCTTCTGGCTGCACGGCTACCCCGCCCTCAAGGCTACGCTCGGCCCGGTCCTCGACGGCGTCGGCGTGGAGGCCTTCCATCGCGCCGTCAACAGGGTGGAGCCGTCGCTCATCCGCGTGGAGGCGGACGAGGTCAGCTACGGCCTCCACGTCATACTGCGCTTCGAGCTGGAGGCGGCCCTCATGGCCGGGAGCCTGGCAGTGGCCGACCTACCCGCGGCGTGGAACGACGGGATGGAGCGACTCCTGGGCGTCAGGCCGCGTAACGACGCCGAGGGCTGCCTCCAGGACGTGCATTGGGCCGGAGGCATGATAGGCTACTTCCCGAGCTACGCCCTGGGCAACCTCTACGCGGCCCAATGGTGGGACGCCATGAGGCGGCAGGGCGTCGGCCCCGACGAGGCCGTGGCGCGGGGCGACCTGGGCTCGGTGCTCTCCTGGCTCAGGGCGAACATCCACAAGCCGGGCGCGGCCTATAGCCCCGCCGACCTGGTCGTCAAGGCTAGCGGCCGGCCCCTGGATCCGGGACTCTTCATGGCCTACCTCAGGGATAAGTACTCGGGTATCTACGGGCTCTAGGGCGTTTCTATCGACAGCTACCCCTTGCGCTTCTTCGCATAGATTCGATATAGTCATCCTCGGCGGGCTCGTCGCCCGCCGAGGAGACGATTATGGAACGGATACGTTTACGAGCGGCGCCACCCAAGGAACCTTCATCCTCGACCGTCATGATGCTCGCCCTCGCCACCCTCCCCGCCTCCACCCGCACGACCGCTACCACGCATACGTCGATGTGACGCCACGAGCGTCCATGAACCGCGAACCGGCCCGCTAGGCCCGGTTCCGGACGGTCCGCTTCCGTCGGCTCGGAACGGATGACGCTCGGGAGTCCCCTCTCCGCCATTCACGATTAGCACCAGCACGTCCCCGCCGTCTCGTAGGCCGGGGCGTAGTCCAGGGCCCGCTCCCGACGACGCCGCCGCGTACCATCGCGCCGGCCGGGAGGCGGGCCGTAAGGAGCAACCCATGCGCGATGTTCGCTCGAGCCTGGCATCCGGCAGGCCCCGCATATCCATCGAGGTAGTCCCGCCGGACCGCGGGGGAGACCCGGACGGCGTCGTGGCCTGCGTAGAGGCGCTCGCCGCCTACGAGCCGGCCTTCGTCAGCGTCACCGACCATCCGGCGGGAAGGGCCTGGGCCGAGCGCTCGGGGCGCCCCGTCGCCGTGCCCATCCGCGGCAAGCCAGGGACCCTCGGGCTCTGCGTGGCCATACGGGAGCGCACGGGCGCCCTCGTCGTACCGCACGTCGTCTGCCTGGGCAGCGACCGCTTCAAGGCCGAGGACCAGCTCATAGACCTGCGCTACGCGGGCTTCGGCGACGTCTTCGTCGTGCGGGGAGACGAGCGCTTCACTCCCTTCGCCGGAGAGGCGAGGCGGGACGCGGGCGGAGCCCTCGAGAGGGCCATCGACCTCGTGCGCATAGCGGCTGCCATGAACGCGGGCGAATACCTGTCGGACGGCTCCAAGGGCTCCCCCGCGGGGCTATCCATCGGCGTGGCGGCCTATCCCGAGAAGCACCCTCAGGCGGCCAATCCCGAGGCTGACCTCGAGGCCTTCGTCCGCAAGGTCGAGGCCGGCGCGTCCTGGGCCGCCACGCAGATGGTCTTCGACGCCGGCGCCTACGCCCGCTTCGTCGCCCGGGCCAGGGGGGCCGGCATCGGGATACCCATTGTCCCGGGCGTGAAGCCCCTGACCCGCGCGAGGTCGCTGGCCGCCGTTCCCGGCACCTTCTTCGTCGACGTACCGCCGGAGCTGGCCCGTGCCCTGACCGAGGCCAGGAGCCCGGCCGAGGAGCGGCTCGCGGGCATACGCCACGCGGCGGCCCTCGTGGGGGCACTCTACGACGCTGGCGCGCCCTGCGTCCACTTCTTTACCATGGGCAAGGCCAGGGACGCCGCGGACACGCTCGAGGCCGTCTTCGGCCGGGGAGGAACAGTATGAGGCTCCATACACTACCAGGCGCGGCCGAGCGGCGCGGCGCCTTGGAGGCGGCCTTAGCGGCGGCCTTGGGAGAGGCCCCGTCCGCCCGGCCCCTCCTGGCGGACGGCGCGACGGGTACCCAGCTCGACGCCCTGCTCGGGGACGAGGCGGCCGATCGCCGGGAGCTCGTCCCCCTCGAGCGGCCCGAGGTAACCAAGGCGGTCCACGAGGCCTACCTCAAGGCGGGCGCAGACGTCATCAAGACGGCTACCTTCAACGCCAACGCCCGCTCCCTGGCGCGCCTGGCCGCGAGGTTCGACGGAAAGGGCAATACCGCGGGAGACGACGGTACCGACGGAGCCGACGGTCTCGAAGGAGCCGCGGGCCTCGCGCGACGGCTCAACGCCGCCGCGGCCTCGATAGCGCGCGCGGCGGCCGACGAGGCCTTCCGGGCTGACGGGCGGATACGCTGGGTTGCCGGTTCCATAGGCCCGGGGGCCGACGCGCCGAGCCTGGGGGGAGCGAGCTACGGCGAGCTCAAGGCCTCCTACCTGCCGCAGTGCCTCGGGCTCATAGAGGGCGGCGCCGACCTGGCCCTCATCGAGACTATCCAGGATACCCTGCAGTGCAAGGCCGCCGTAGCCGCCCTCAGCGAGGCTGGACGCGGGCTCGGTAGGCGGCTGCCGTTCGTGGCGAGCGCCACCGTCGACGCTCGGGGCAGGCTCCTGTCGGGCGCCGACGCGGCAGCCTTCGCCGCCATAGTCGAGCCGCTCGGGCCCCTGGCCCTGGGGCTCAACTGCTCAGGCGGCCCGGAGGAACTCGGCCGCGCGTTCGCGGAGCTCGCGCGAGCGGCGAGCGTTCCCCTATCCATCATGCCTAACGCCGGCCTCCCCCGCTCGTCGGGCGGCCGCGCGACCTGGCCCCTGGGGCCGGAGGCCTTCGCCGAGCGCACGGCGGCCCTGGCGCGGGGCGCCGGGGCGGCCATCGCGGGAGGTTGCTGCGGCTCGGGACCCGAGCATATCGCGGCGCTCGCCCGCGCCCTCGCTCTCGCCGGCGGTCCCGCCCCGGCGCGGCCCTCGTCGGGGCGAAGGCGAGCCTTCGCCCTCGCCTCGGCCTTCTCCGCGAGGCGGCCAGAGTCGGGGCCCCTCATCATAGACGAGCGAGCCAACGCCTCGGGAAGCGCCGCCTTCAAGGCCCTCGTCAAGGCGGGCGACGAGGAGGCGGCCGCCCGCTTCGTCCTCGCTCGGGCGAGAGGCCTGCCCGGCGCCGTCGACCTATCGGTGGCCGGCGCGCGCGCGTTGCCCGAGCCGGCCTTACTCGCGGGCATAGTCGGCCGCGTCGCCCCGGTCGCCGAGGCCGCGCTCTCCATAGCCACGACCGACGAGGAGGCCGTCGCGGCCGCGCTCCCCCTGGTCGGCGGCAGGCCCTTGATAAACTCGGTCAACCTGGAGGACGAGGCCAAGGCCGCGCGTATACTGGACCTGGCCCGCGAGCACGGCGCGGCCGTCGTCTGCCTGGCCATGGACGCCAGCGGCCCCGCCCGCGACGCCGCCGGTAAGCTAGCCATTTGCCGTAGGCTCTATGACCTGGTCCTCTCGCGCGGCCTCGAGCCTACCGACCTCCTCTTCGACGCCTGCACCTTTCCCGTGGCCGCGGGCGACAAGGCCCTCGCCCTGAGCGCCGTAGAGACCCTGGCCGCCCTGCGGGCCCTGCCCGAGGCCTGCCCCGGCTCCGGTTCGGTGCTCGGCGTCGGCAACGTTTCCTTCGGGCTCCCCAAGGCCCTGAGGCCGGCGCTGACCTCCCGCTTCCTCGCGGCGGCTAGCGCGGCGGGGCTAACGGCCGCCATCGTCGACCCCGCCATCGCGGCCATCGAGCCCGAGCCCGAGCTAGCCCGGGCCGCCGACGCCCTCATCAGGGCCTCGGGCGGCGTCGATGGGTACGGGGCGGCCCTCGAGCGCCTCCTCGCGCTGGCCCCGGCGGAGGCCGCGGGGCCGATCGCTGACTTAGCCCCGCCAGCGGCGGCTAGCGAGCCGGTCACCGTCCGCGAGCGACTCAAGGCGGCGGTCTCAGCGGGCGACGAGACGATAGCGGCCTCCCTCGCCCCGGCCCTCGCCCTCGAGGGCGGCAGGGAGGGAGCGGCGGCGGCCATAGCCGAGGCCATGACCGAGGTCGGCCGGCGCTACGACGCCGGAGCCCTGGCCTTGCCCCTCGTGCTACGGAACGCCGACGCCGCCCGCGCGGCCTTCGGCGCCCTCAAGGCAGTGGCTTCCGCGGACGCCGAGCAAGGCGAGCCGGCGCGAGGGGACGCTCCCCGCGTGGTCCTATCCACGGTCAAGGGCGACCTCCACGACATCGGCAAGAACCTCGTCGGCATGGTACTCGAGGCGGCGGGCTACGAGGTAGTCGACCTCGGGATAGACCGATCGCCCGGCGACATAGCCGAGGCCGCGACCGGCGCCCTGGCCGTCGGCGTGTCGGGGCTCCTCACCCGCTCCCTCGCCGAGATGGAGGGCGTGGCCAAGGCCCTGGCCGCGGCCGGCTCGAGGGCCATCCTCCTTTGCGGCGGGGCCGCCGTCGATCCGGACTACGTCGCCCGGCGCATAGCGCCCGAGCGCCCCGGACTCGTGGCCTACGCCAAGGATCCCTTCGAGGCCGTGAGCCTCCTCGCCTCGCTTCCGGCCGGCTCGCCGGCACGGGCAGGCCAGGGCTCCTCGGCCGCGCCCGCCCGGCAGGCCGCCGTGGCGGTCCAAGCCACGGCAGGGCGGCAGGCCCGGGAAGCCAGGCAACCGGCAGGCAGGGCCCGCGTCGCTGGCCCCGCCTTCGTGCCGCCCTTCCTGGGCTCGGCCCGCCTGGCCGACGCGAGCCTCGACGAGCTCCTCGGAGCCCTGGACGAACGGACGGTCTACCGCGCGCGCTGGGGCTACGAGGGCGAAGAGGACGGCAAGGCAGCCCTCGCCGAGGCCGTCGCCCGCCTGCGCGCGGACGACGCCATCGGGCGCGCGGGGGGCCTCCGGGCGGCCTGCCGCTACGGCTTCTTCAAGGCCGCCAAGGAAGGCGACGCCGTCGTCCTGTCCGACTCGTCCGGGAGGAGGGCCCGCCTCGCCTTCCCGAGGCAGGCGGGGGGCGAGCGCCTATCCATCGCCGATTACTACGCGGACGACGACGCGGCCGCGGCCTTCTGCGTAACCCTGGGCCGGGACGCCGCGGACTACCTCCGCCGGGCGCGAGGCTCGGGAGACTCCTCGGCCTACCTGCGGGCCCACGGGCTCCTCGCCGGGCTCGCCGAGGCCGCCGCGGCCCTGGCTCACGAACGCCTGGCCGCCGAGCTCCGCGGGAGGGGCGCGCCCGCCTCAGGCAGGCGCTACTCCTTCGGCTACCCGGCCTGCCCGGGAGTGGAGCATAACGGCCCCCTCCTCGGCCTCCTCGGGGCCGAGGACATAGGCCTCTCGGTCACCGAGGGGCACCAACTCGATCCCGAATTCAGCGTGACCGCCCTACTCGTACCGAGGGCGGAGGCGAAGTACTTCTCGCTCGGCGAGGAAAGGCAAGGAGAATGATCATGGAACGCATACCGGTAGCGATTCTCGGAGCGACGGGAGCGGTCGGGCAAAGGCTCGTCTCCCTCCTCTTCGGCCACCCGTGGTTCAAGCCCGTGGCGCTCTGCGCCTCGGAGCGCTCGACGGGCAGGCCCTACGGCCAGGCGACCAAGTGGATACTCGCCGAGCCGATGCCGGCGGCGGCCGCCGCCATGCAGGTACGCTCCTGCGCCCCCTTTCCCGGCCCGGTCATAGCCTTCTCGGCCATGGACGCCGAGGCCGCGACGGACATCGAGGAGGACTGGGCCGCGAGCGGGAGGCTCGTCGTATCCAACGCGCGCAGTCACCGCATGAGGAACGACGTGCCCCTCGTGATACCGGAGCTCAACGCCGATCACCTGGCCCTGGCCAGGCGCCAGGCCTATCCGTCCGGCGGAGCCATAGTCACCAATCCCAACTGCTCCACCATCGGGCTCGCCCTGGCCCTGAAGCCGCTCGACGACGCCTTCGGCCTGCGCTCGGCGAGCGTCGTGACGCTCCAGGCCGCGTCCGGCGCCGGCTATCCGGGCGTGCCCTTCCTCGACCTCATAGACAACGTCGTCCCCTACATACACGGCGAGGAGGAGAAGCTGGAGATAGAACCCAGGAAGATACTCGGCAGGCTCGCCCCCGACGGCGCGCGGATCGACTACGCCGGCTTCGGCGTCAGCGCGGCCTGCCACCGGGTCGCGGTCACCGACGGCCACCTCGAGGCCGTCTCCGTGTCGCTGGAGCGGCCGGCGGACCGCGCCTCCATCCTGCGCGCCTGGCTGGAGATGTCCTCTGACACCGACGGGCTCGGCCTGCCGAGCGCGCCCGAGCGTCCCATCGTCTACGAGGACGCGCCCGACCGGCCGCAGCCCCGCTACGACAGGCTCGCTGGCAAGGGCATGAGCGCGGCCATCGGCCGGCTACGCCCCTGCCCCGTCATGGGTTGGAAGTTCGAGCTCCTGTCTCACAACACGCTCCGGGGCGCCGCCGGGGGCACCGTCCTCCTGGCCGAGCTCTGCGTGGCCAAGGGCCTCGTGAGGGAAGCTCCGGCCCCGGCCCCGCCGCTGGCGGAGCCGAGGCGAACGCCCGAGCCGGTAGTGGCCTAGGCGAGCCTACGACGGACCTAGGCGCGCCTTCCAAAGGCGGAGCCCAGGCGCCTCGCGGCCTCCTCGACGAGCGAGCGCGGGCAGCCGAGGTTGATCCGCGCGAAGCCGCCGCCGCCCGTGCCGAAGCGCGTACCGGCGTCGAGCCAGAGCCCTGCCCGGTCGACGAGCTCCCCGTGCACGTCTCCCGAGAGGCCGACGCCGGAGAGGTCGAGCCAGGCCAGGTAGGTGCCCTCGAGCGGATAGACCCGGATGCCGGGCGCGGCATCGGCCAGGCCGGCGACGAGGGTCTCGTAGTTGCCCTTCATGTAGGCGAGGGCCTCGTCGAGCCAGGGACCGCAACGCTCGTAGGCGGCCACGGCCGCGCCGACGGCCATGCAGTTGGGGCTATCGAGGCCCGTGGTCTCGCTCTCGCCCTTGAAGGCGGCGCGGAGGCCCTCGTCGGGAATCGCTATGACCGAGGCCTGGAGCCCGGCGATGTTGAAGGTCTTGCTCGGGGCCCAGGCGGCGACCAGCCCCGGGCCGAACGCCTCGACGGAGAAGGACGGCCTCATGGCTCCGGGCGCGTAGACGAGGTCGCCGTGGATCTCGTCCACGAGCGCGACCACGTTGCGGCGCCTCGTTATCTCGGCGACCGCGGCGAGTTCCTCGGAGGTCCAGACGCGCCCGACCGGAGTGTGGGGGCTGCAGAGCACGAGGAGCCTAGCGCGCGCGCAGGCCGCGTCCAGGGCCTCGAGGTCCAGGGCGTAGCGCCCGTCCTTGCGGACGAGGGGCGCCTCGACGACGGACCGGCCGTTCTTCTCTATGAGCCGCTTGAAGGGATGGTAGACGGGGGGCGTTATGACCACGCCGTCGCCCTTGGCGCTGTAGGCCCTGATGGCGGTGGCTATTGCCGGCACTATGCCGGGAGAGAAGGTCAGCCATTCGCGCTTGACGGAGGCCGAATGCCGAGAGCGCATCCACCCGATATACGCGGCGTACAGGGCCTCGGGCTCGCCCGAGTAGCCGTAGACCGGATGGGCGACGCGCTCCGCCAGGGCGGCTCTCACCTCGGGAGGCGAGGCGAAGTCCATGTCGGCGACCCACATGGGGATGACGTCGGCGTGGGCGCCGGAGCGGCAGGCCTGCACGGTCCTCCACTTGACCGCGTCGGTGCATCGGCGGTCTACGAGGGTATCGAAGTCGTACATGGCGGCCTTACAGCGCGAAGACCGCTTCGATCTCGACGAGGCCGCCCTTGGGGAGCCCGGCCACCGCTATGGTCGAGCGCGCGGGCTTGTCGCCCTTGAAGTAGGCGCCGTAGACCTCGTTGACGGCGGCGAAGTCGTCCATGCTCGTGAGGAATATGGTCGTCTTGACGGCGCGATCGAGCGAGGTACCGGCTGCCTGGGCCACCGCGGAGAGGTTCTTCATGGCGCGCTCGGCCTGGGCCTTGAGCCCATCCTCGAGCCGGCCCGAGGCGGGGTCGATGCCGAGCTGGCCCGAGCAGAAGACCAGCGCGTCGGCCTTGACGGCCTGGGAATAGGGACCGATGGCGGCGGGGGCGTCGCTCGTAGAGACGATAGAGGTCTTCATGGGATTCTCCTTATACGGTCGAGTATTGTTTGGTCGAGGATGCCGGGCTATCGCCCGGACGCTCCGTCGCTCCGACGCGGCCGCGCGAGGCGACGAGGCGCGCTCAGTATGCGCCCGCGGCGGCGATCCTGTCAAATGAGGCTTCCTCGAGACTCAGGGAGGACTCGAGGCGCTCGATGTCGGAGGGCGTATTGACGCTGGCGAAGAGCAGCTCGCGCCTGAGCGGTTCCGCGCGTCCCCTGCCCGCCGACCCGACGCGCGCCCGCTCGGCGTAGCCGCCGAAATCGACGTACTCGAAGGGCGCCTCTCGCGCCAGGGACTGGAGCGACGGGGCTCGCGAGCCTTCCCTATCGCTCGGCGCCTCGGAGGCGAGGGTCGCCTCGAGCCTGAGCTCTATGCGACTCGCTAACCCGACGTTGTACTATGCGACTCGCTAACCCGACGTTGTACAGCGCGTGGAAGGGCTCGTGGTACGGCCCGGCCCGAGCCGCCACGGCGAGCGCGCGGCTTCCGCTATCCTCGATCGAGCGCGCCCGGGCCATGAGCTCTTCCGCCCACCTCCCCTCGAAGAACGGCATATCGCAGGCGACGAGGTAGACCCAGCGACTCCTGGCCGCCCTGAGGCCGGCCAGGAGACCCGAGAGCGGCCCGAGCCCGGGCAGGGCATCGGGCACGACTCGATAGCCGAGCCCGCCAAAGGCCTCGGGGCGCCCCGAGGCGGCGACGATGTCACCGAAGGCGGAGCGCAGCTGGCGCTCGACGCGCCCGAGGAGCCGCTCGCCCCCGAGCTCGAGGCGCAGCTTATCCCGGCCTGCCAGGCGCCGGCCGCTGCCGCCCGCTAGGACGCAGGCGCTGCCGAAGGCGCCGTCGAGGACGCCGCCTTGCCTGCTCATCGACGGGAATCCCTCGATCTCAGGTAGTAGAAGCCGGCCGTCAGCATGAGGGCGTGGCTCCAGGGGGGCGTCCCGAGGGCCGCCAGGAGCTCGTCCTCCGGGACGAGCTCGACGTCGACGAGCTCGTGCTCGTCGAGGCTCTGCTCGCCCGCTCGCTCGAGCCCCGTGGCCAGGAAGACGTGGAAGGCGTTTCGCATGAAGGCGGGGTTGGGCGAGCAGGAACCGAGGCGCTCTACCGAGGCGGCGGCGTAGCCCGTCTCCTCGAGGAGCTCGCGGCGAGCCGCCTCGGCGGGTTCCTCGCCGGGCTCGACGACGCCGCCGGGGAACTCCATCATGGGGACGCCCGCGCCGTGGCGGTACTGCCTGACGGCGACGACGAGGCGACGCCCGTCGCGCTCGAGGACGGGCACGACGACGGCCCAGTCCGGCGCGTCGAGCACCACGAAGCGCCCGGCCTTGCCGTGCGGGCCGAGGCTCGATAGCTCCAGCGCCTTGAAGATCCTATAATCGGCCAGCTCTCGGCTCGCCGAGACCGTCCACGACTCATCGCCCTTGGCCATGGCAGCTCCTTGCGGCCTCGATGCTACTACGGCTCGAAGGCGTCGGGGAAGTCCGGGCCGGGGGCGCGGAGGGCCATTGTAGCCCGGTACCCCGCCTTGGTAGAGTCGAGGCGCACGGCTCCGGGCGCGAACCCGGTGCCATGAGGAAGGAAGCATCGATGAACAACATGCCCGATTGGGTCGCGAGCCATCCCGGGGCCGTGACGGTCTCCGATAGGGAGCATAGAATCATCTACATGAACGACGCCGCCGTCGCTACCTGGGCCGCCAAGGGCGGCAAGGGCCTCGTGGGCCAGCATCTCCACGCCTGCCATAGCGAGCGCTCGAGAGCCATCATCGACAGGCTCCTGGCCGAGGGCGGCGTCAACGCCTACACCATCGAGAAGGAGGGTAGGCGCAAGCTCATCCACCAGAGCGCCTGGCGGGACGAGGCCGGCCGGGTCGCGGGGCTCGTGGAGCTATCGATCGTCCTGCCCCCGGACATGCCCCACTTCGTCAGGGGCTAGGCGCCTAGAGCCTGAAGCGGCCTATCTGGGCCGTGACGCGCTCGATGACGCCGACGCTGGCGTCGACCGTGTCGCTCACGGCCTCGAACGAGTCGCCGATGGCCCGGGCGTCGCCGGCTATGCGCCCCGTCTCGCCGTCTATGCGGGCGGCCAGGTCGGAGAGGCGGCGCAGCTGGGCCATGAGAGACTCCGCCCCCGCGCTCATGTCGCGGGCGCCGGAGTCTACGGCCTCGGTGACCCGGTTCATGGCCGCGAGCGCCTCGAGTACCTGGCGCGAGCCCTCGGCCTGCTCGCGCATGGCCCCGCGTATCTCGTCCTGGTGGCTCGCGAGCTCCGCTATGCGCGAGGACACCTCGTCGAAACCGGCGGCGGCCTCGGCGGCCTTGCCCGCCGCCGCCTCTATCGCGCCCTTGACCTCGGCCAGGCGCTGGCCTATCTCCTTTGAGCGCTCCGCCGACTTCTCGGCCAGGGCCCTGATCTCGTCGGCCACCACCGAGAAGCCGGCCCCGGACTCGCCAGCGTGGGCCGCCTCTATGGCCGCGTTCATGGCCAGGAGGTTGGTCTGGGCCGCTATGGCGGCGATGGTCTTGTTGGCGTCGAGGAGGAGGCCCGACATGGCCTGGGCCGAGGCTACCATGGCGTTGGCCTCCGCTATCTTGGCCTTGCCCGCGGTCGCCGCCGTCGTCAGGCTCCCGTACTGGTCGTCGATGCGCTCGACGCTGGCGGCCACCGAGCGCACGTTGCCTACCATCTCCTCCACGCCGGCGCTCGACTGGGCCACCATGGCGGCCTGCTCGTCTATCGATCGGCGTAGCCGCTCAACGGCCAGCCCCATGCGATCGAGCGAGGCGTTCGACTCGGCTATGGACCTGGACTCCTCGGCGAAACCGGACCCGATGCGGCCAATCGAGGCTCCTATGCCCTCGACCGAGGAGCGCATCCCGGCGGTACCCGACGACAGCGACTCGCAGGCGTCGCCGAGGGTGCCCATGGAATCGGCTATCTCCGCCACCATGGAGCGGAGCGACTCCGTATAGCCGTTGAAGGCGTCGGCCAGGGCCCCGACCGAGTCGAAGCTGATCATGAGGGCGCGCGCCCCTAGGTCGACCTCCTCGCGGGCCGATAGCTCGAGTATGCGTGCCCTGAGGAGGGATGACTGGACCCTGTCCGCCCGGCGCGACAAGGCGAGCATCCACGAGCCCAGGGCCGCGACGGCGAGGCCCACGCCCAGGGCCCAGGCCGAGGCCTCGCGCGGGCCGGAGGCGGGCGCCGCCTGGAAGTAGCGGGCCACGTAGGCCAGGTGGACGGCGGCGACGAGACCGACGGAGCCCACGACGATGTGGTCGCGCCACTCGGCGAAGCGGTCGCGCTCGCCCGGCCGCAGTCGCTCCATGCCCAGGGCCTTCCTAGGCTCGAGGAGGCAGCGGTCGATGAGGAGGGCGTTGAGGGTGGCCGAGGCCAGTCCGAGGGTGAGCTTGAAGGCGAGGGCCCAGGCGAAGGGCGTACCGCCCGGTCCCTCCCAGCCGTTGAGGCCGTAGAAGGCCACCGTCCCCGCGGTCCAGAAGCCCACGGTCATGAGTATGAGCGTCCAGGGGACGCCGAGCGCCGAGCGACGCGCGCGGGCGTAGCGGGCCTCGTCCTCCTCGCCTTTATCGCCCCGCTCGAGGTAGGACGCCAGGGGCGAGAGGACCCGGGCTACCGCCGCTATCATCGAGACCTGCAACGCGGCCGCCATGGCGAAGACGAGGGGCTTGGAGACGGCCACTGCGACGCGCTCGAGGGCGCCGATCTCAAGGGTCGGGTTGAAGAGGGCGGTAAAGACCTCGCCGGCGACGAGGGCGCCGAGCGAGACGCCTAGGATGGAGGAGGCGACGCCGGCATACAGACGTTTACTCATGCTTATCATCTTGGCTCCCTGGCCAGCGGCCTAGAGCCGCCGGGTCCGACGTTTCCGTTCGGCTAAGGAGTATAGGGCATGGACGCGGCGCTTTCAAACGCGACCGACTGCGAGGAAAGCCCGCGGCCTATTCGCGGCCGCGGGCTGATTAGCGTTACGTTATATAAACTGATGAACGAAGGACGGCCCGGCCGGGAAGAGAGCTCCCAGGAAGGCCTCGGCCTCGCCGTAGGCGGACAGGTCGTGGCGCAGGCGCCGCAGCTCGGCGAGGCTCCGGTAGCCTAACGCCAGCGGGCCTAGGAGCTCGGGCGGCAGGGCGGCGCTCGCGTCGTAGCCGTCGCGGGCGGACGCCTCGGATTCGGCGGCGCCCTCGCCCGAGGGATCCTGGGCGGCGGGCTCGCCGCCGTCGCCGACGGCCAGGCGCCGGCCGTCCCAGCGAAACGACAGCGACGGGCCGAAGAGGCGCAGTCGCAGGGCGAAGGGCCTCCCGGCCCAGGCGGAAGCCGTAAGCCTGGCTTCGAGTACCGGGGCCGCGAGGCGCGCGAACGCCAGCGGATCGATGACCGAGGCCTGCCAACCGTATTCCCATCGGTCGTCGGCGCCGAGCTCGAGGGCTAGGCGCGAAACGGGATGCTCCCGCCCGAGCGATACGACGAGATGAGGGGCGCCGGCCTCCGCGCGCAGGCGCTCGGCCTCGGCGAGGAGCGAGGCGAAGACCGCGCCCGCCTCGTCGCCCGAGAGCCCGGGCTCGCAGGCCGCCTCGAGGACGGCGTAGCCGGGGCCGAAGCCGTCGGGTGCCGTGCCCAGGTAGCCGACCGCCCTACCCCCGACCCAGGCGATGCGTCGCCTGACGGCCGTCTCGGGCGAGCGCTGGGCCCCGGACAGGAGATAGGCCC
>CAZNNA010000032.1:0-17117 GCA_964573825.1 uncultured Treponemataceae bacterium | reverse complement strand
CTGGAGCAGCGCCGGGCTCCTCATCACGCTGGTAGACTGGAACCCCTTCTCCATCGCCTGCGGCCGCAGCCTCGTCGCGGCGGTCTTCCTGTGGATATGGCTCCGTAAGCCTAAATTCACCTTCTCCGGCCCGCAGCTCGGGGCCGCCCTGGCGAGCGCGGCGACCATGCTGCTCTTCGTCTACGCCAACAAGGCCACGACGGCGGCCAACGCCATACTGCTGCAATACGGCTCGCCGATCTACACCGCGCTCCTCGGCGCCGTCCTCCTCAAGGAGCGCCCCCGCGCCGAGCACTGGCTAGCCTTCGCGGCCGTGGCCGGCGGCATGGCCCTCTTCTTCATGGGCGACATAGGCGGCGGGCAGCTGGCGGGCAACCTGGCGGCGACGGCCGCGGGCGTCAGCTTCGCCATATACTTCGTCTGCATGCGCATGCAGAAGGACGGCTCGCCCCTGGAATCCAACCTGCTCGCCCACCTCGTCACGGCGGCCGTAGGGCTCGCCATGTCGCTCGGTAAGCCGGCGCCCGCGCTATCGTTCCAGGCCGTGGGCGCCATAATCGCCCTGGGTATCTTCCAGATAGGCTTCGCGGCCATATTCCTATCCTGGGGCATCAAGCGCGTCAGCGCTATCCAGGGTTCCATAATCACCGGGCTCGAGCCGGTGTTCAACCCGCTCTGGGTCTTCCTGGCCCTGGGCGAGCGGCCCGGTCCCAACGCGCTGGCGGGCGGCGCGGTGATCATAGCCGCGGTCATCGTCTCGTCGGTCGTCTCGGCGAGGCGGGCGAGGAAGTAGCCCGGATCACGGCGCCGGCCCGGGACGCGGCGCTGGCGCCCTTCCCGAAGCCGGACTATACTGATCCATCCAGGAGGTCATCCATGGTAAGGCACGAGAGCGACTGCGAGCCGGTAGAACTAACCGGAGACGGCATACGAGGCGTCACCAAGCGAATAGCGATTGGCCCGAGCGACGGCTACGACGGTTTCTTCCGCGTCTTTACCGTACAGCCCGGCGGCAATAGCCCCTACCACGAGCATGCGTGGTTCCACGCTAACTATATCCTCGAGGGCCAAGGCACTGTCGTCATAGACGGCGCGGATTTCCCCGTCAAGGTCGGATCGGTCGCCTATATAGAAGGCGGGAAGCGCCACAACTTCGTCAACACGGGCTCCGAGCCGCTAAAATTCATCTGCCTGGTTCCCCGGGAAGGCGACGCGTACTAGGCCTATCGCCTGAATATTTCTTTACCCCCCTCGAACGCCCCTCTGTTGGCCGAGCGCACCTTGACGGCCAGGATGCGCGCCATCGCCTCATCGATACGCTCGACCGAGCAAGGCGCGTAACGCCAAGCGCCCCGCGTGCGTGGGACTATACCAAGCGGCCCGGAGTAGACTCGCTTGAGCTCATGGCTATGAGAAGTAATTTCACGCACGAAACGCTCGGAGGGTATTCCTTTCCCGCTCCTCCGAAGAGCGGGTCTCGCGATCGCCCTTCTCTATCGCCCTAGCGCGTCCTAGCCTCGCGCGGGAGCAATCTCTAGGGTCCTTAAGCGCTTGGCATGCTTCTTGATATATAGCATATATCCTATTCTGTTGAAAGGAGCCACCATGAAGACGAATACCATAAAGGCCATAGGCCTTGCCTTCCTGCTTCTAGCCTCTACGGCGGCCTACGCCGAATCGACGGCCTACGGAGCCTCGGGCGCCATCGCCGCCATCGAGAGCGGCCGGGCCTTGTCGATTACCGAGATGCTGCGCTTCGCCGCCGATGACGAGTACCTGGCCCGGGCCGAGTACGTCGCTATCATGGCCCGCTTCGGCGCCATACGCCCCTATACGAATATCAAGGCCTCGGAGGATCAGCACCTCGAATGGCTCAAGGCCGAGTACGCCGCTCGAGGCCTTCGGTTTCCCGCCGATACCTCCGCGGGACATCTCGTCGTTCCCGTCTCGCTAGAAGCGGCGGCGCGTACGGGCGTCGAGGCGGAGCGCGCCAACATCGCCATGTACGAGGCCTTCTTACGATCGCCCGCGATGGCCGATCCGGCTAACGCATCGGTAAGGGCGCTTTACGACCAGCTCAGGCGCGCGAGCGAAAATCACCTACAAGCCTTTCAAACGCAGTTATCGAAGTACTAGACTAGGAGAAGCGTTCTTAGCTCCTCGCGGCGCCGTGAGTCCTTCGCGGCGCCGAGCAGCCATATGTACGAAACGGGGGAACCGATGGCAGAGATCGGCATGAAGCGGCCTAAGAAGGCGCCGCGTTGGATACGCCTAGCGGTGCAGGCGTTCTTCTTCATCCTCGTCGCCCTGATCGCGACGACGGGCGCGCTCGCAGAGCGAGGGATCCCTAAGCCTACCTTCCTCGAAGGCGCCTCCCTGCACGCCATCTGCCCCTTCGGCGGCGTGGTCTCGTTCTGGCAGCTCGCCACGACGGGGACCCTGGTCAAGAAGGTCCACGAGTCTTCGGTGGCCCTCGCCGTCATAGCGCTGTTCCTCGCCGTGCTCTTCGGGCCGGTGATCTGCGGCTGGGTCTGCCCCTTCGGGAGCCTCCAGGAATGGGTCGGCAGGCTGGGACGAAGGATCTGGAAGAAACGTTATAATTCATTCATGCCAGTGCGCCTGGATCGATGGCTGCGCTACCTGCGATACCTGGTCCTTGCCTGGGTGATCTACATGACCGCCGTCACGGGCAAGATATTCTTCCAGGACTACGACCCGTACTTCGCCCTGTTCAACTTCTGGACGGGAGAGGCGGCGCTGGGCGGCTTCCTGGTACTGGGGCTCACCGTCATCCTTTCGCTCTTCGTCGAGCGTCCCTTCTGCAAGTACGCCTGTCCCTACGGAGCCTTCCAGGGTATCTTCAACCTCTTCCGGATCTTCGGAATCAGGCGACAGGCCGCTACCTGCATCGACTGCAAGGCCTGCGACCGAGCCTGCCCCATGGACATCCGAGTATCGACGAGCGGCATCGTGCGCGATCACCAGTGCGTCAGCTGCCTCCGCTGCGCGAGCGAGGACGCCTGCCCGGTCGACCGGACGGTCGAGCTAGGCGCCGGCGGCGTCAGCGGCGCCCCGAAGGACCGAGCCGCGCGCCTGCCGGTACGGACCGTAGCGCTCGCGGCCATTACCGTCGTAACGGTGTTCGGGGGCGTCTACGCGGCCAAGGCCCTGGACTACTGGAAGACCACCTCCGCGAAGGAACCGGTTAAATTCAAGGACGGCGAGCTGGCCGGCCTTCCCAACCCCGCCGATATCAGGGGTTCGTACAGCTGGCTCGATATCGAGCGCGCCTTCGGCGTGCCCGCGGCCGAGGCAGCCCGAGCGTTCTCGCCGCCCGGCAAGCCGCTCGACCCGGCCGGGCGCGTCAGCGCGCTCGAGGAACTCTACCTGCCGATCGTGCCCGAGGGCATGGAGATAGGCACGGGCGCCGTTAGGCTCTTCGTCTCCCTCTATACCGGCCTACCGCTCGAGGCGGAGGAAGGCACGGCGTTGCCCGACGGCGCCATAGCCTACCTCTCCGCCCGACCGGGCGCCGACAAGGCAGCCATAGCGCGATACGCGATACCCGGATCGCCGTCCGCTAATCCCGGCCCGGCGGCGCCCCCAGAGGCCGCGGCTCCAAGCCAGCCCGCGGGGCAGGCCGACGGATCGGCCGTCCCACGGACGGTCGCGGGAACGGTCGCCGGGAAGACGACCTTCGGCGACCTGTACGGCTGGGGCCTGAGCGAGGAGCAGGTCAGGAAGGCCATAGGCTACGAGCCGGGCCCCAGGAGCCAGAGCGTGCGCGACAGCGCCACCGCCGCCGGCAAGGATTTCTCCGAGCTCAAGGCTACCTTGCAGGCCCTGCTCGACGCTAAGAAATAGTCATTAGCAACGAACGACGACCCGATCGTTCAACCGATTCAGGTCATCGTTATTCAGCGGTAACAGGCGAGGATACGGTCAACCTACCGGTATCTTGTAGACTATCTTCTTGATCGCGCCGGCTCCCGGGTCCCCGGCGTCGCCGGGCTCCGCTAGGCCGCCCATGTGGGCCTCGCCAGGCTCGAGGAGGAGCCATCGGCCGGGACCGAGGCTGAGGGACGACGAGCCCACGGCCGGGAACCACTCCACGTCGCCGTCCCGGCTATACGGTCCGAGCGATTCCTCCGCCCTGGCCGGGGCTACCCTATAGCCTTCCCGTCCCTCCAGGACCAGGTGCAGGTCGATGAAGCGCCTGTGGCATTCCAGGCGCGCAGGTTCGACGGTGACGCCCGTGAAACGCTTACAGTTGGCCGCGATGCCGCCGCCGAGCTCGCGCGAGGCCGCGTCGCCCGGCCAGTCGGCCGTAAGCGCCCGCGCGCTAGAGCCTAGGTCCAGGTTCATGACGGCAGGATAGGCTTCCGCTAGCCGTTCCCGCAGGCTCATCCATTCTTCCAGTCTTCCGCTTAGCATGCCGCGCCTCACCCGAGCAGGTTGGGTAGGAAGAGGACCATCTGCGGGAAGAAGGTCAGGAGGAGGAGCGTTATGACCAGCGGTACGAGGAAGGGTACGGTACCGCGCACGAGCGTCTTATACGGTATGTTGCCAACCCTGCTCACCACGAAGAGGGCCGTTCCCATGGGCGGCGTCAGTATGCCTATCATCAGGTTGAAGACGACGACGATACCGAAGTGCACGGGATCGATGCCCGCCTGGATGACGGTCGGGAGGAGCACCGGCACGAGTACGATGAGCAGAGGCAGCGCGTCGATGATGGCCCCCAGGAGCAGGAGGAGCGCGTTGATGGCCAGGAGTAACGCCACGGGGCTATCGACGTAGCCGAGGAAGGCCTCCGCCAGCCTGATGGGCATGCGCTCGCGGGCTATGATCCACTGGAAGAGCGACACGCCCAGTATCATGAGGAAGATGGTACCGGTCGTCTTGACGCTGTCGAGGACTATCGCCCCGAACTTCTTCAGGGTGAGTTCCTTGTACACGAAGGCGCCGACGAGGATGGAATAGGTCGCCGCTATGACGGCGGCCTCGGTCGGCGTGAAGATGCCGGAGAAGATGCCGCCCAGTATTATGACCGGCGTCATGAGGGCGAGCGAGGCCTTGCGGAAGGCCGCGAGCCTCTGCCGAGCGTCGGAGCGCTCCCCCACCGGGTAGTTGCGCCTATGGGCGAGGATCGTCGACATGATCATCAGGGCTATGGCCGTGAGGATGCCGGGGACGAAGCCGGCTATGAAGAGCCGGTGTACCGACTGATCCGAGACGAGGGCGTAGATGATGAGCGAGGTGCTCGGCGGTATGAGCGGACCGATGATGCAGCTGGCCGCGGTGATGCCGCCGGAGAAGGCGTCGTCGTAGCCGTCGTCGCGCATGGACTTGATCTCGAGCTGACCGAGCCCGCCCGCGTCCGCCAGGGCCGATCCTGACATGCCGGAGAAGATGAGGCTCGCCATGATGTTGACGTGGGCAAGGCCGCCCTTCTTGTGCCCCACGAGGGTCTTGGCGAAGGAGAAGATGCGCTCGGTGATGCCGCCGCCGTTCATGAGGTTGCCGGTGAGCACGAAGAACGGCACGGCGAGCAGGATGAAGTTATTAGTACCCTCGAGCATCTGCTCCACGGCGAAGGGCACGAGCGACAGGCTTCCCGTGCCCGCGAAGTAGGCCAGGGACGCGGCTATGAGCGAGTAGCCCACGGGTACGCCCAGGAAAAGGAGGACGAGCCAGCCTATGAAGGTGACGGTAAGCATGCTAGACCTCCCTCGAGGCGGGCGTCGCCTGGTAGACCTCGGACTCGCGGCCTCGGAGTATGGCCGCCGCCTGGCGTATCATGGAGGCGAGCGCCAGGAAGGATACGAGGAAGGCGTTGACGTACATGAAGGCCGAGCTGACGGAGAGGCTGACGAGGTGGATGGGAGCCTTCCGTACCGTCATGAGCAGGCTGAACCAGGCCAGGGCGCCCATGGCGGTTCCGCTCACGACGAGGATGAGAAGCTCTAGGCCCCTACGGAACCTCGGGGACGCTCCCGTCACGAGCATGTCTATGCGTACGTGCGCGTAGTCGCCCTGGGCCAGGTGAACCCCTATGGTGCCCATGTAGATGAAGAGCAGCCGGGAGAGCTCCTCGGTCCACGAGGGCGGCGCGTTGAAGAAATACCTGGCGACTACCTGCCAGAGTATCGAGAGCAGGATGACGCAGAAGAGCGCGATGCCCGCGAGTTCCTCGGCCTTCTTAAGGGTACGTAGCACGGAAGCCTCCCATGGATGCGAAGGAGGCCGCTCGGCGCGGCCTCCTTGTATCTTTTCTCTCCGGCCCTACTTGCGGACCGAGTTGATCGCGGCGATAGCCTTGTCGCCGAACTTAGTATTGTACTCGTCTATGACGGGCGCAAGCGCGGCCCTGAAGGGAGCGCGGTCGGGCGTGGTTATCTTGACGCCCTGGGCCTTGAAGAAGTCGATGAGCCTGGCCTCGTCGCCCTTGAAGAGCTCGGTATGGTAGGCGGCGGCATCCACGGCGGCCTTGGCTATGGCATCCCGGACGTCCTTGGGTAGCTTGGCCCAGGTCTTCTCGGATACCACGTAGTTCTGGTCGTTGAGTATGTGGCCGGTCATCGCGATATGGCTCTGGACCTCGTAGAACTTCATGGCGTTGATGGCGGGAAGCGGGTTCTCCTGGCCGTCCACGGTGTTGGTCTTGAGGGCCAGGTAGACCTCGCCGAAGGCCATGGGCACGGAGGAGGCGCCGGTATACTTGGCATAGGCCATGTTGGCCTTGGCGTTGGGCACGCGCAGCTTGAGTCCGCCCATGTCGGCGATGCTCGCGATGGGGCGGTTGCTCGAGGTCTGCCTGGTACCGTTGTAGCCGTTGGCCAGAATGCGCCAGCCCTTGGCCAGCAGGTCCGCCTTGAGGCCTTTGCCGAACTCGGTCTCGGTCGCCCGTACCAGGTGCTCGAAGTCGTCGAAGACGAAGGGCAGCTGGAATATCTCCGCGTAGGGAACCCAGAGGCCGAAGCGGCCCGTCTCGCCGAAGGTCAGGTCCAGGACGCCAGCGGCGACCTGCTCGAGCATGGCTCGGTCGTCGCCGAGCTGCGAGCCGGGGTAGAGCGCCACGGTCACCTTACCCCCGGTGCGCTCGGCCACGAGCTCGGCGAAGCGGGTGGCGGCCTTGTACTCGAGGCTCGACGTGTTGGCGACGATGCCCATCTTCAGCTCTACCGACTGGACGGCCCCGGCTTCCTTGGAGCCGTTCGCCCAGAGACTGCCCGCGGCCGCCAGGCACGCGAGCGCTAGTACCGCTCTCTTCATCGTTTCCTCCTCTATGATAGCGCGTTGACCGCGGCTTTGAACGTACCGAGTATCCCTGAGGCCCTTTCCTTGCGCTCGTCGTCGAGCGGAAGGAAAGGCGCCCTGCATAGGCCGCCTCGCACGCCCTGCAGGCTGAGCATGTGCTTGAGCGTCTGGTACAGCCCGTTCGCCACGGCTCCCTCTATGAATTCGTTAAGGACGCGCTGCAGCGCCTGGGCCGTCCTCAGGTCGCCGGCCGCCACGGCGTCGCGGATGCGCAGCGCGGCCGGGGCGGTGATGTTGAAGGTACTGCCTATGGCGCCGTCCGCCCCCGCCACGAGGCCGGAGGCGCAGATCTCGTCGTAGCCGTTGTAGATGATCTTATCGGGGAAGAGCGAGCGCAGGCGCTCGAGCTGGTACATGTTATCGGAGGTGAATTTGATGCCCGCCACCGTCGGCAGCCCGAGGAGCGAGGCCAGCTGCTGCTTGCTGAGGTTCTTGCCCGTGAGCGCCGGTATGAAATAGACGATGAACGGGAGCGGCGTGCTCTCGCTCAAGGCTCGGTAGTAGGCCACTATCTCCTCGAAGCTGAACTGGTAGTAGAACGGCGTCACCGACGAGACGGCGTCGTAGCCCGAAGCTTTCGCGTGGGCCGCGAGCTCTCGGGCTTCGCGGACGTCCAGGGAACCCACCTGGGCGATGAGGGGGATGCGCCCCGCGGCGACCTCCGCGGCCAGCGCGAGGACGCGCCTCTTCTCCGCACCCGACAGCATCAGGTTCTCGCCCGTTGAACCGTTGACGTAGAGCCCCTCTATGCCCTGGGCGATGTTGAAATCCACCGTCTCGGCGAGTCCGCGTTCGTCGATCGTCCCGTCGCTTCCGAAGGGTACCAGCAAGGCGCTCATGACCGCGCGCAGTTGTTTCATTGACTCCCACCTTGGAAAATCTCTAGTATACAAGTAGGCTATATCTAGTATACTAGATTGTCAAGGAAAAAGATTATCGCTCCAGGAGCTCGCGTACGAGGCCGAGGCACTGCAGATGCATCCTCGGGATATGGAAGGGTCCCTTGTACATGTTCCCCTTCAGGTCCGTCGACGGGCTGCCGTCGCGATGCAGGTACCCGTACCACTCGCCGTGCTCCGCGTCGGGGAACCGGGCCTGCGCCCAGTCCCAGGCCATGCCGAAGCGCTCGGCCCAGCGAGCCTCGCCCGTGTCGGCGTAGGCCATGAGGGTAGCGATGGCGGCCTCGTTCTGCGGCCACCAGAATTTCATATCGTGCCAGTATTCCACCCCGGGCTTCCCCAGTACGTCCCTGAAGTAGATGACGCCGCCGTAGTCCCTGTCCCAGCCCCAGTCCCACATCCAGTCGAGCATGGTCAGCCCGGCCTCGCGGAGACGCTCCGCCTTCCCGTCGTTATTGCCCCCCAGGTCGGCCTTACCCTTACCCGTACCCTTCCCCGCTGCGTCGCGTTCGCGAGCCTCTCGCTCGCGCGCCTCTCGCAAGAGGAACCAGGCGGCCTCCATGGCGTGGCCCGGGTTGAGCATGCGCCCCTCGAAGTGCTCGCCGTCGAAGCGCCCCTCGCCGTCGACCTGCTCGAGCACCGCCCGCAGCTCAGGCTTCATGAAGCGTCCGGTGATGCTGGCGGCCTCTCCGTCGATGAAGGCGTCGAGCCGAGCCGCTTCTTCCGGCAGGGCCAGGCGGAGCTCCTGCGCCGTCGCGATGAGTATCATGTGGATGGCTAGGCCGTCGCCGGCACGCGCGGCGGGGTCGAACTTGGGCGTAAGGACGCCGGGAGCCTCGAGGGTCGCGAGTACCCTATCGAAGAGGGCAAGGGCCTTCCGGGCGTACTCGGGCCTATCCGCCGCCCTGGCGTAGGCCGCCATGGCGACTACGGCGAAGGTCTCGCTATAGACGTAGCGCGCCCGCTTGATGACGGGCCGGCCGTCGCGCGTCACGCGGAAGAACATGCGCCCGTCCGAGTCGAAGCAATGCCGCTCGAGGAAGCCGACGCAGGAGGCGGAGGCCTCCAGGTACTCGGGCCTGGCCTCGAAGTCGAGGTAGGCCGTGGCGTAGGTCCAGGCGCTCCGGCCCTGGAACCAGACCGACTTGTCGCTGTCGAGGAGCTCTCCCTTCCGGCCGAGGGCGGTGAGCATGCCGCCGCGCTCCCGGTCGAGCCCGTGCCTAAGCCAGAACGGCAGGATATCGTCGCGCAGTCCCGAGGCCAGTGTTACCTCGAGATCGCGCAGCCCCGCCTTGCTCGTAAGATCCATGGGTTTCCTTTCTTCCGGCGGCGCCTCACGCTGAGATGCGCGCGGCCGATCGGCCTAAGGTGCAGGCTCGCCCGTGAAAGAGTCAAGCCTCCCGTGCTAGAATGCCGTCCCATGGATACGATAATCGTCAACGCGCTCCTGGCCTTCGAGGACGGGCTCAGGCCCGGTAGCCTCCGTATCTCCGGCGGTCGCATAGCCGAGGTAGCGAGCGTAACGGGACGGCCGGCCAGGGTAATCGACGCGGCCGGCATGATAGCGGCGCCAGGCCTCATCGACCTGCACTGCCACGGCGGGGCGGGCAGCGACGTCAACGACGAGGATCCCGGCGCTCTCGCGGCCGTAGTCGAATTCCACCGCGCCCGCGGCGTCACCTCGCTCATGCCGAGCATAGCGGTCGACGCGTGGGACGTCATGGAACGCTCGCTGGCCCGGGTCAGCGCGGACATGGACGCCGAGCCCGACGGCACGGGCGAGCTGCTCGGCGCCCATCTCGAGGGGCCCTTCCTCAGCGAGCGCTACCGCGGCTGCCAGGATCCCGCCCGCCTGCGGGCGCTCGACGGCGAGACGCTGGCCGCGATCGAATCCTGGGCCGGCGCGCTCGCCCGGGTGACCGTCGCGCCCGAGCTGCCCGGCGCCATGGAGGCCATAGCGCGCCTCCGCGAGCGCGGCGTCATGGTCTCCATAGGGCACAGCGAGGCCGACGCGGCCACCTGCCGGGCGGCGGCCGACCGCGGGGCCACCCTCGTGACGCACCTCTATAACGCCATGTCCCAGGTACGCAAGGACGGCCCCTACCGCGTGCCCGGCGTCGTCGAGGCAGCCCTGACGGACGACAGGCTCTACGCCGAGGTCATAGCCGACGGGCGGCACGTCCCCGCCGAGCTCCTGGCCGTGGCCCTGCGCTGCAAGGGCCCCGGGCGGCTCCTCCTCTGCTCCGACGCCAACCGAGGCGCGGGCCTCGCAGACGGCTCATCGATAGCCGTCTGCGGGAGCCGCGCCAGGGTACTGGGAGGCGTAGCCGTGCTCGAGGACGGGTCGGGGCTAGCCGGCTCCGTGACGCCGCTCGACGGCATGGTGCGCTTCCTCTGCTCGTCGCTCGGGCTGCCGGTCCACGAGGCCCTCCGGGCGGCGAGCTCGGTACCCGCTGCGGCGGCGGGCGTCGCGGACCGCAAGGGGCATTTACGCGTCGGCTACGACGCCGATATAATCCTGCTCGACTCGACGCTCGCGGTCCGCCGCGTCTGGTGCCGCGGCGTCGAGCGCAGCAAGGAAAACGTCGCCCATGACACTCGCTAGCACGACACCCGAGCTCGATACCATCTACGAGGCCCTGAAGCACCGCATCCTGAGCGGCGCCTACGAACCCGACAGGAAGCTATCGGAGGTCCCGCTCTCGAGGGAGTTCGCCTGCTCTCGCACGCCCATACGCGAGGCCCTGAAGCGCCTCGAGACCGAGGGCCTCCTGTACATAAAGCCCAAGTCCGGGACCTACGTGCGCAGGATATCGGCCCAGCAGCTCATCGAGCTCCAGGAGGTACGCACCTACCTCGAGAAGCTAGCCTTCAGGCTGGCCGTCAAGGCGGCCACGCCCGAGCAGGTGGCGGCGATGCGGGAGGCGGTTACGACGATGGAGGGCCTCCTCTACGAGCAGCCCTTCAGGGCCCGCGACTTCTCGCGCCGGCACTACGCCTTCCACCATACGCTGGTGCAATCCGCGGCCAATCCCCTCCTCATCCAGCTGTACGACGCGCTCAACCTGCAGTACTCCCACCTCTTCTTCGAGCCGGGCAACGTCGACCTGGAGCGGGTCAGGGTATCCAACGGGGAGCACGCCGAGCTCCTCGACCGCCTCGAGGCCGGACAGTCGCGCGAGGGCGAGGAGCTCATCGACGTGCACCTCTGGATCAAGAAGCGGATACTCAACTCCATCTACCTAGGCTGAGCCCCCGCCTTGGGCGTGAGCGCCAGGAGGACGCCGCCGACCACGAAGAGCAGGCACAGGCTGAGGATGCCCCAGCGCGACTGGCCGGTCAGCGTCGTCATGAGCCCGAGGAGGAAGGGCCCGAGTATGGCGGCGAACTTGCCGAAGACGTCGTAGAAGCCGAAGTACTCGGCGCTCTTCTCGGGCGGTATGAGGGCGGCGAAGTACGATCGGCTCAGGGCCTGGATGCCGCCCTGCGAGCTGGCTATCAGGAAGGCCATGACCCAGAAGAGGGCCATCTTGGCCGAAAGGCTCGGGAGCGAGGGGATGAGGAAGGCCGCGAAGCAGACCAGGGCGTAGACGCCTATGGCCACGAAGATGAGGGGCTTGCGACCGAAGCGGGCGGCGCCGCGCCCGAAGAGCAGGGCGAAGGGCCAGGCGACCACCTGGATGAAGAGCACGAGCACGACGAGGAACACGGCCGACAGCCCGAGGTCGCGCCCGTAGGCCGTGGCGGTCGATATGATGGTATGCACGCCGTCGATATAGAAGAAGTAGGCCAGGAGGAAGACGAAGACGGGCTTGTTGCCCCGGGCGTCCTTGAGCGTGGCCCATAGCCGGCTGAAGGCCCCGCGGATAGCCGCTCCGACGCTTAGCCCCGAGCCGTCTATGCCGTACTGCTGGGTAACCGAGCGGGCCATGGGTATGCTGAAGAGCGCCCACCAGGCGAGGGCTATCCCGAAGGCCACCTTGACGCCCGTGGGCGGGAGCTCTCCGTTCGGCCCCAGGCCCATGACCAGGATGACGGCAAGCGAAACCAGGAAGGGCGCGACGCTACCGATGTAGCCCCAACCGAAGCCTAGGCTCGAGACCCGGTCCATGCGCTCGGGACTGGTCACGTCGGGCAGGAAGGCGTCGTAGAAGGTGTTGGAGGCCGTGTACGCGACGCTCGCGACGACGTAGATGGCGGTAGCGAGCATCCATTGGCCCTGTCCTATGAAGAGGAGGCCTAAGCCCGCGACGCAGCCCGCGGCTATGGCACAGCCCCAGAAGCGCTTCTTTAAGCCCTTGTAATCGGCCAGCGCGCCAAGGATAGGCGATAGCACGGCCAGCACGAGCGAGGCGGCGCTGACGGTGAAGGCCCAGGCCGCCGTGGACCTGGCCGAGTCCACGCCCGCGCTCGCGTAGTCCTTGAAGAACATGGGCATGAACGTGGTGATGACTATGAGGGTGAAGGCCGAGTTAGCCACGTCGTAGAGTATCCAGCCTCGTTCCTGCCTGCTTAGGGGGTCCTTCTTGGCCATCCTGTATCCTTTCTATTCCTGGGGCACGTAGAAGAGCGTATTGAGGCTCTTCACGGTTAACCGAACGTTATAGAAGCATTAAGCTCTCGTTAAGCCTTTTTTTTACGCGCTACGGGCTCCGCCATGCCTCGGCAGTATAGCAGATAAGCGTCGCTTGCGGCGCGGGAATCCTCTCTGGTACACTGGCGGGTATTCGGAGAATCCTGATGTCACGAGAGCATATCGATGGGCTCGAGGCGGCCGTGGCTGCCTTCGAGGCGGATTATGAACGCTTCTACGTAGAGGGAGAATCGAAGCCTCGCTCGGTCGGTAGGCCCCGCCTGCTCAAGGCGAGGCCCGAGGCGCCGGGCCCCGGGAGGCTGGGCGTGCTCCTGATCCACGGCTACATGGCCGCTCCCGAGGAACCGGCCCTCCTGGCCGAGCGCCTGAGCGACGCCGGCGCCTCGGTCTACCTGCCGCGTCTGCCGGGGCACGGCACGAGCCCCGACAACCTCGCAGTCGTCGGCGCTCGCGACTGGCTGGCCGCCGTCGACGAGGCATACGCCGTCATAAGCCCGCTCTGCGAGCGGCTCGTCATCGCCGGCTTCTCCACCGGCGCCTCCCTGGCCCTGGCGGAGGCCGCGCGCCATCCGGAACGCTACGCGGCCGTCGTGTCCATGAGCGCCCCGCTCCGCTTCCGGGACCCCAAGGCCCGATGGATCGAGGCCGCCGACCTCCTCAAGGCCGCCGCCCGCCGCCTGGGGCTCGCAAGGCTCGGTTATAATTTCATACCTAACCAACCGGACAACCCGGAGATCAACTACGTCCGCAACTGCGTGCACGGCATGGCCGAGGTTAAGCGCGTATCGCGCCTAGCCAGAAGGGGCCTAAGGCGCATACGCGTCCCCGTCCTGGCCATGCAGGGCACGGGCGACTCGACCATAGCGCCCGAGGCCCCGTCGCTGGTGGCGAAGGGCGTCTCCAGCCCCGACGCGCGCCTCGTCATGGTGCCGAGCGACCGCCACGGCATAGTCCGCGGCCCGTCCCTGGACGCTACGAGCGCTGGCCTCCTCGGCTTCCTCAAGGACAACGGGCTACTGCCTGCGTAGGAGGGGGCCCTGGAGTCGCGGGTCATCGTCGCTTCCCCCGCCGAGATCGGAACCGTTCCCATTGTCGCCGAATCGCTCATTCCCGATTAAAGACGCGGGGCCGAAGTAACGAGCGAAGAGCTGGAAGCGATCCGCCACGCCCAGGCGAGCGAACAGGTTCTCCACGTGACGCTTGACCGTCGCCGTTGCTATACCGAGCCGCGCGGCTATCTCCTTCCGTGCCAGGCCCTCGCCTAGGAGTAAGGCTACCTCGATCTCCCGGGCGCTCGCTCCCCGCTCGGCAAAGGCGCGCCTGGTCCCAGCCTCCATGTCCCGGCGCACGCCCGCGCAGGCTGGCGACGCTAGCCGGGCGAAGGCCGCCAGGTTTCGCACCTTGAGCTCGAGCTCGACCTCGCTGAACGGCTTACCTATGTAGTCGACCGCCCCCTCGTCGAGGGCGGCCTCGCGCAGTGCCTCGTCGGCGCGGGCCGTAACAAAGAGGAAAGGCGGCGGACGCTCAATCCGGGCCTTTATCCTTCGGTAGAGCTCGAGTCCGTCGCGACCGGGAAGCATAACGTCGGATATCACTATATCGTGACGCTCCTTGAGGAGCATCGCCTCTGCGGCCTCGGCGTCGTAGGCCGTCCTCACCTCGCAACTTCGCGACAGCCTATCCACAATGTACGAGGACAGTTCCGCGTTATCCTCGACATAGAGCACTAGGGGCCGATCGCCCTCCCCAGGGCCGAATAGCGGCCGCTCGCTCGCCTCGGAGGCGGACGCGCCGGTTAGAACATAGCGCGACTCAGTCGGCCGAGCGCTAGTTTCCTCTATCGGCAGTGATATAAGGAATACGGCGCCCCGGCTCTTCCTACTGCTACAGGAGACCGAACCGCCATGTGCTTCGGCGATATCCTTCACGAGCGATAGTCCGAGACCCCAACCGGGCTCGCCGGTAGCGCTCGGGGCGCGATACCCCCTATCGAAGAGGCGATCGAGTTCCTCGGGCTCTAGGCCCCTCCCCGTATCGGCGACGGATAGCAGAGCCGATCGGTTAGCTGCCTTGCCGGGCTCCGGCCCGCATTCGCAGGGAAGACCCTCGCAGAGGGATAGGCCGACCGAGATGCGCCCGCCAGCCTCACTATACTTCAGGGCGTTCTGTACGAGGTTGACGAGGGCGGTGCGGAGGAGCCGCGGCTCTCCGACCACGGTCACGGGAACGAGGTTTTCCATCTCGAGCGATATGCTTCGCCGTCCGGCCTCGTAGCCGAAATCCGCTATTACCTCGCGAGCGAGCGCGTCGAGTTCGATAGGCTCACGCCTCAGGATTCCTCTCTTGGCCGATACGGCCGTAAAGTCCAGTATACCGTCAAGCGTCTCAACGAGGTTGCCAGCGTGGCGTAACGCGGCCAGGATATACTCGTCGTCGCAGGGTACCGTCGGTCCGCGCTCTCCCGCGGCCAGTCGCCCGAGAGGTAGGCTAATGAGCGTCATGGGCGTCCTTAACTCGTGCGACAACGAGGCCAGAAGGTTCGTCTTGACGAGATCGTCATGACGGATGCGCTCGAGGGCTTCCTCGAGCTCGGCCGTGCGAGCGTGCACGCGGGCCTCGAGATCCCCTACAAGGGCTACGAGCTCGCGGTTCCTCACCTCTAGCTCAGCGGATAGGCCTTCGGCCTCTGTCCGCGAACGCTCGGCGCCTAAGTAATTCCTCTGGGCCTCAGCAAGCTTTCCCTCGAGAGCGGCCGGATAGCTGAAGCCGGAGCCTAGCCATCGCAGCCACTTCGAGGCCAGGCCCTGAAGCGATGGTCGTTCTTCCCATTCGAGTTCGGCCTCGCAGTAGGGAGAGTCGAAGATCATGCCGCGCTCGAAGAGGAGGAGCCCATTTCTCCTGACGTTGTCGATAATTCGCAGACCGCACGGATCGCCCGCGAGCCGCGAGGCGAAGCGAATCCCGCCGAGGTAGGAGCCCGATTCGTCCTCCGCGTACGCCAGGTCGTAGCGTTCGTAGGCCGCCAGCGCGGCATTCGATAACAGGTTCTGGTTACGGATGATTCTGTACGCGCAACTCGAACCGAAGCGGAACTCTATGGCCGCCGCGACGAAGCCCGTTATGTTGTGGGCCAGGCCGCCTAGGGCGTAGGCGTTGACCGCGGGATCCACGTCGTAGCGCAGCCGGCAATAGCCGCGCCGTTCCTCGAGTACGACTATACGCGTATAGCCCTGCAAGAAACCGGTAAGACGCGTCATGAGCTGGAAGAAACCCCGTCGCGGTACCAGTGAAGCGAGTATCCGATAGGAGTCGAGCAGCTTGTTCCTTAAGGCGAAGCGCCCCATGTCGTAGTACAGCGGTAGCGTGAAGGCGTCGATCCGGTCGATCATGGACTTCTGGAAGAGCAGGTGCTCGCGATAACTGATCCAGCGTTCCTTCCCCTTGCGCCTAAGCTCCTCTACGGGAAAGGGAAGCGCCACGTCATCGGGCGAGCCTCCCCTCGCCAAGAACCACTCGACGAAGCTGGCGAGATTAGTGCTCGGTATGGCCGGGCCGGCCAAGGCCTCGTCATCGGCGAGCCCTCGCAGCGCCCTAAGGGCATTCGACATATCCTACGGAATAGCACGGTATTCTCGCCTTGGAAAGCCTTTTCTCTATGCGAATGGGCCGAACGGCCCATATCGCATGCCTATGCTTGGGCTGATACTGTCCGTCACACAGTCGCCGCCAAGCAGTCATTTCCTTGGCGGTACACCAAGATCTCATGGAGGAAAGTATGACACGTTTTCCGCGAGCGACCCTTTTTATCAGCGCTATGATTTTAGCGGCCCTGTCCCTGTTCTTCCTGACCGCCTGTCAGCCAACGGTAGATACGACACCCGAGCAGACGCCGAACGGGGGCGATACGACTACCCCGCCCGCGGCTACGGTCGCCGCGCCGACCGCCTCCGTGGCCGCCGGCCCCGTGGCCATAAGCCAGTACCTAAACCTCGCGTGCGCCACCGAAGGAGCGACGATTCGCTATACGACCGATGGCGCCGACCCGACCGAAACGGCTACTGCCTTCGACGCCGCGACGCCGATTAAGCTCCTAGCCGCTACGACCATCAAGGCCAAGGCGTTCAAGGACGGCTTGTCTCCATCGAGCGTAGCCAGCTTCGCCTACACCATAGGAAACGGCTTTACCGTAAGCTGGAACGGCACTCGGCGATCAAGCCTCCAGGCCGAGGCGGGGAGCGCCGAGCTTCTGGGCGCCATGAAGGAAATCTTTCCTTTAATCGATTACGCGTGCGACAGGGGCGTAT
>CAZNNA010000031.1:15408-17154 GCA_964573825.1 uncultured Treponemataceae bacterium | reverse complement strand
GTCCTGACGCAGGCCTGGTGCCCGCAGTGGGTCATGATGGCGCGTTGGCTGGGCGAGGCGGTAGAGTCCGTCGGGGCCAGGGCCTTCTACGTGGAGTACGATCGCGAGGACTTCTACGAGCCCTTCATGGCCTGGAAGGAGGACGCGCTCGGTAACCGGCTCATACCCTACGTCCGCTACTACGCGGGCGGCCGGCTCGTAGGGGAGAGCAACTACGTCGGGAAGGACGCCTTCGTCGCGGCCTTGCTGCGCGACCGGCCCTAGCTCGGCGCCTCACGCGAAACTCGCATTCCTGCCGTTGCCGAGCGTATCTAGTCTTCATACCGGTACGAGGCTTGCCGTGACGTACCCTTCATGCTACTATGCCTCCCGACACGGTTCGCCGCGCGCTCCCTGGGGGCGATGCGGCGCTAAGAGGGAATCCCGTTAGAATCGGGAGCGGACCCGCCGCCGTAACCGGAGACGAACGCCCATGGAACGCCACTGCCCCTCGGGGCGGGAAGGCTTGGGCGCGAGGATGACCCGGGAGCCGGAAGACCTGCCGTGCGTTAATCTTGTCCGCGCGGTACGTGGTGAGCCTGCGCGGGAGTAGCGCCTGCGCGCGCCGTCCGGCCGGAATCGCTCCGTCACTGGGCTTACTCCCCCGTAGTCACATCGAACGCTTCGCGGACGCGGACGCGAGGTACGTCTCATGAGCCTACTCGACGCTAGGGGCCCCGTGGAGGCCGACCGGGGGCAGTACGCCGCCGGCGACGATATCACCCGCCGTAGCTACGCCATCATCCGCTCGCGCCTGGCCCTGCTGCCCGGCGGCGGCGGCCTCTCGCCGGACTTCGAGCCCCTGGCCGTGCGCATAGCCCACACCACGGGCGACGTGCCCTTCGCCACGACCTTCGAGCATTCCGCCGGCGCCGTCGAGGCGGGCGTCAAGGCCATCCGGGCCGGAC
This sequence comes from uncultured Treponemataceae bacterium, assembly GCA_964573825.1. GTDB lineage: Bacteria > Spirochaetota > Spirochaetia > Treponematales > UBA12059 > SZUA-370. The sequence goes on along the minus strand of CAZNNA010000031.1, from coordinate 16,207 downwards.
GCCCCGTCGTCGTCGACGTAGGCATGGTCAAGCAGGGCGTACGCGTACGTCACCTGCCCGAGCCGCGCTCGCCCGTCCTCTGCCTGCTCGACGAGCCCGAGACCGCAGCCCTAGCCGCCGACGAGCGCATCACTCGTAGCGCGGCGGCCATCAGGCGCTGCGCCCCCTACCTGGACGGCGCCGTGGTCGCCATAGGCAACGCCCCCACGGCCCTCTTCGAGCTCCTGGCCATGGCCGGCCGGGGCCTCGTCCAGCCGGCCCTCATCATAGGCGTGCCCGTCGGCTTCGTGGGCGCCCTGGAGTCCAAGGTGGAACTCTACGGCTCCGGCCTTCCCTTCATAACCAATCGCTCGGAGCGGGGCGGCAGCCCCATAGCGGCGGCCATAGTCAACGGCCTCGTCGCCCTGGCCTCCGGGCTCGGCGACCTGTGATACCCGATTACCGTTCCGTCATAGGAGCGGTGCGCGGAAGGCGGCGAGGGCTCTCCTCCGGTACCTGCGCCACGGCCGCGGCCAAGGGCGCCGCCCTGGCCCTGCTGTCAGGGCGAATACCCGCGCGCGTCTCCGTCCGCCTGCCGCCGAGCAAGCGGCCCTACGCGGGCAAGGTCGTCGGCATACCCTTAACCTCGGTGGAGCGGCTCGACGAGGCTGCTCGGGCCGTCGTCGTGAAGGACGCGGGGGACGACGTCGACGCGACGAACGGCCTGGCTATAGGGGCATCGGTGACCGTTACGCGGCTCGCGGACGAGGCCGCCGCGCCGGTCGCCATCCGCGGCGGAAACGGGGTCGGCGTGGTCGAG
>CAZNNA010000031.1:0-15398 GCA_964573825.1 uncultured Treponemataceae bacterium | reverse complement strand
CCTGCCCGTGGCCGTCGGGGAGGCGGCCATCAACCCCGTGCCGAGGGCCATGCTGGAACGGGAGCTCGGCGCCCTGGTCCGCAAGGCGCGAGCCTCCGGCCGGCTCGGGCCCGCGGAGGGCCTCGCGGCGACGATAGACGTGCCCGAGGGCGCGGCCGTGGCGGCCCGTACCTGGAACCCGCGCATAGGCGTGGCGGGGGGTATATCGATCATCGGTACGTCGGGCGTCGTCGAGCCCAAGTCGTCGGCCGCCTTCAAGAAGACCATCGATAGGACGCTCAAGGCCTACAAGGCGGCCGGCGTAGCCGCGCCCGTGATAACCCCCGGCTACGTAGGAGAGCGCTTCCTGCGGGAGGCCGGCGTACCCGACGGAGCCGTGGTAGCGGTGGCGGACCATATCGGCTTTGCCCTGGAGCGGGCCGCCAAGGCGGGCTTCACGGAGGCCTATCTCGTGGGTCACGTCGGGAAGCTGGTCAAGGTCGCCGCCGGGCTCTTTGACACGCACTGCCGCTACGGCGACGCGCGCCTCGAGACGCTGGCGGCGCTGGCGGCAGCGGCCGGCGCCGAACGGGCCCTGGTCGAGAGGCTCCTGGGCCTGGGCCTCGCCGAGGAGGCGGTGCCGCTGCTCCTGGGAGCGGGCCTCTCCGACGTCTTCGACCGCGCGGCCAGGCGCGCCTCGGAACGCTCGGGGCTGCTGTCCGGCCTTCGCGTCGGCTGCGTCGTCCTGGGCCTGGACGGAGCCGCCCTGGGCGCCTGGCCGCGGCCCGACGGGGGCTTGGGCGCCTTGAAGGGAGCCTTCGTATGACTAGTAATACTATAGTAATTAATGATGAAAAGCCGAGGCGCTTCTTCGTCGTGGGCATGGGGCCGGGCGACGGCGCCTTCGTCCTGCCCGCGGGCGAGGCCGCCATCGCGGCCGCCGACTCGCTCATAGGCGACGAGCGCCACCTGGCCCGCTACCCGCATAAGCGAGGCCTGCCCTGCGAGGGCGGGGTTCAGGCTGCGCTCGATCGCATAGACGCGGAACGAAGGCGAGGAACCCTGGCCGTGCTCGTGTCGGGCGATCCCTGCCTCTATAGCCTGGCGCGGGCCGTCGCCCGCCGCTTCTGCCCCGACGAGTACGAGCTCGTACCGGGGCTATCGAGCGTGCAGCTGGCCTGCGCCCGAGCCCGCGTGGCCTGGGACGACGCCGTGGTGGTATCGGTGCACGGCCGCCCGCTGTCCGAGCTCGAGCGGGTGCCCTACCACCGGAGCGCCGTGATACTCACGGACGCCGAGCATAACGCCGCCGTGGTTGCCTGCGCCCTGGCCGCTCGCCTCGGGGCGTCGCGGCGCTGCGTGGCTGCCGAGCGCCTGGGCTACGCGGACGAGCGGGTCGTCGACCTCGACCTGGGGTCCGTAGCGGGCATGAGCTTTTCTGGGCTCGCCGTCGTGGTGCTGCCCGCCGAGGCGGGATGTATAGAAAGTAATAAAATAATATCTACAGTTCCAAGGGAGGAAACGGATATGATCGGCAAGAAGAATCTGGCGATCGCGGCGGCCTGCGCGACGGTCGCCATGCTAGCGGGCTGCGCCTCGACGGGCGGGAGCGCCAAGGACGGCGCCGCCGGGAGCGTCGCCCCGGGCGCGAGCGGCAAGGGGGCCATCCTCGTGGTCAGCTTCGGCACGAGCTACGAGGAGACCCTGGAGAAGACAATCGCGGCTACCGAGCGGCGAATCGCGGAGGCGTACCCTGACTACGAGCACAGGCGGGCGTTCACCTCGGGCATAGTCATAAGGGTGCTCGCCAAGCGCGGGATCAAGGTCGACGACGTGGCGACGGCGCTGGGGCGCCTGCGCGACGAGGGCTTTACCAGGGTCGTCATACAGCCCCTGCACCTCATACCCGGCGTGGAATACCACGAGCTCCTCGTGGAGGCGGGCAAGGCGAGGGCCACCTTCGCCGAGCTAGCCGTGGGCGAGCCCCTCCTGTCGGGCCCGGAGAGTTTCTTCGAGCTGGCACGGGTCCTCGAGCCGAGCCTTCCAGCGTGCGCCCCGGGCGAGGCGGTCGTGTTCATGGGCCACGGTACCCACCACGCGGCCAACGCGGCCTACCCGACCATGCAGCGCGTCTTCGACGACCTGGGCCTGCCGGTGTACGTGGGCACCGTCGAGGGCTATCCCGAGCTGCCCGGCGTCATCCGCCTCCTCAAGCGCGACGGCGTCAGGAAGGTTACGCTCCTGCCTCTCATGATGGTGGCCGGGGATCACGCCAATAACGACATGGCCGGCGACGAGGACGACTCGTGGAAGAGCGTCCTTACGCGCGAGGGCTTCGAGGTGGAATGCGCGCTCAGGGGGCTCGGGGAGCTTCCGGCGGTGCGCGACCTCTATGCCGCCAAGGCCGGCGCGGCTATGGGGTCGCTTGAGGAAGCGAAGGAATAGTTGTTCGTATCGCCGGTCGGTCGTCTAGCCGGCCAGCGGCCGGATATGGAGTAGTATGGCTATCCTGTACGGTATCGGGGTAGGCCCGGGAGATCCGGGCCTCATGACTATCAAGGCGGCGCGGCTCGTTGAAAGCGTCGCTTCCTCCGGCGGCGCGGTCTTCGCGCCGGCGGCCAAGGTCGGGGCGCGCTCGCTGGCGGCCGACATAGCCGCGGGGGCCGGGCTCGCCCCGGGCGGCCTCGTCGAGCTGGACTTTCCCATGACGCGCGACCCGGGCGAGCTTGAAACGGCCTGGCGAAAGGCCGCCGAGCCCGTGATCGCCGTCCTGGACTCGGGGCGCGACGCGGCCTTCCTGACCCTGGGCGATCCGGGCGTCTACAGCACCTGGGGCTACCTACGCGCCGCCGTCCAATCCTTGAGGCCCGACGCCCGCATGGAGACCGTTCCCGGCGTCATGGCGATGAACGCGGCGGCTGCGCGCCTAGGCCGCGTCCTCGTCGAGGGCGGCGAACGCCTGCTCCTGTCGCCCCTCCCCGAGCGCGTCGAGGAACTCGACGCCTTCCTGGGCCTGGCCGACACGATAGCCGTGTATAAGATAGCCGGCCGCCTGGGCGAGCTGGCCGCCTGGGTAGGGACGCGCGGCCTAGAGGCGGGACTCGTGGTCGGGGCCGGGCTCGGGCGCGAGCGCGCCGGCGACCTCGCCCGGCTAGCCACGGACGGCGCCGAGGGCTACCTGTCCGCGGCCGTCATATCGACCGGCCGGGGCCGGGCGGCCGGAGCGGGCGTCGCCGAGGGCGGCGCCGAGCCCGCGGGACCCGGGAGGCTCGCGTGAGGGTGGCCTTCATAGGCGCGGGGCCCGGCGACCCCGAGCTCATAACGCGCAAGGGAGCTCGGCTCCTCGGCGAGGCGGACGTCGTCGTCTACGCCGGTTCCCTCGTCAACCCGGCCCTCCTCGGGCTGGCCAGGCCCGGGACGCCCGCCTACGACTCGGCCGGGATGACGCTCGAGGAGGTGCTCGCGGTCTACGAGGAGCGCCGAGCGGAGCCCGGGCTCATAGCGCGGCTGCATACGGGCGACCCCGCCATGTACGGGGCCATCCAGGAGCAGCTAGACTACTGCGAAGCCTCTGGCATCGAAACCGAGGTCGTACCGGGCGTCTCGTCGGTCTTCGCGGCTGCCGCCGCTCTGAGGCGGGAACTGACCCTGCCGGGACTATCGCAGACGCTGATCCTGACGAGGGCGGCCGGGCGGACGCCGGTGCCGGAGGCCGAGCGGCTGTCAACGCTAGCGAGCCACGGAGCGACTATGGCCGTGTTCCTGTCGGCAGGGCTCCTCGAGGGCCTCGTAGCCGAGCTCCTGCCGTCCTACGGCCCCGACGCGCCGGTTCGCGTCGTGCATAGGGCCTCCTGGCCCGACGAAAGAGTCATCTCCGGTACGCTGGCGGACATCGCGGGCAAGGCCGCCGGTCTCGGCGGGCAGGCGATGATACTGGTCGGACGCGTCCTCGATCCGGGCGACGAGTACGAGCGCTCGCGCCTCTACGACCCCGGCTTCTCCCACGGGCGCCGGTCGGCCTCGCGCGGCTCAGGCTCGCGCGGCGAGGCGATGCCGGCGAAGGCTAGGGGCGGGCCGTGAGGATACGCGTCCTGACCCTGGACGAGGGGGGCGGACGACTGGCCGAGCGCCTCGCCGTCTCTCTGCCCCGGTTCCTGGGGCCCGGTTGCGAGGTCGCCGAGTCGCGGGCGCGGCGGGACGGTCCTCTGGCCTCGCTCTACGAGGCGGCCTTTACCGAGGCCGACGGCCTCGTGTGCGTCATGGCCGGCGGAATAGCCGTGCGGATGGTCGCGCCCCTCGTCGAGAGCAAGCTGTCCGACCCGGCCGTGGTCGTCATCGATGACGCGGCGCGCTGGGCCGTTAGCCTCCTGTCGGGCCACGAGGGCGGGGCCAACCGCCTGGCCTACGCGGTGGCGGCGGCGACGGGCGCTGAGCCCGTGGTAACGACGGGCTCGGAGACCAGGCGGCGCCATACGCTGGGCCTGGGCTGCCGCCGGGGCGCGAGCGCGCAGGTCGTGCGCCTAGCCGTGGAACGCGCCCTCGAGGCGGCTGGCCTGGCGGCGAGCGACCTTCGGCTGGCGGCGACGGCGCGGCTCAAGGACGACGAGGAGGGGCTCATCGACGCCTGTCGAGAGCTCGAGTTGCCGCTCGTTTTCATACCGGAGGCGCGCATCAATAGCTACGACGGTCCCTACGAGCGGGGCGGGGCGGCGGAGCGACGGCTCGGGCTACGCGCGGTGGCCGAGCCCTGCGCTCTCCTCTGCTCGAGGAACGGTAGGCTCGTGCTGCCCAAGACGGCCTACGGCGGGGTGACCGCGGCGATAGCGATGGAGGAAGCGTGAGCGGAAGCAAAGGCGCGACGGGGAGTGCCAAGGGTAAACTATATATAATCGGGCTGGGACCGGGCGAGCGGGCGCAGATGACCGGAGCCGCCCTTGGGGCCCTGGCCCGGGCCGACCTGGTCGTCGGCTACCATGCCTACGTAGAACTGCTCGGGGACCTGGTTGACGGCAAGGAAACCTTCACGTCGTCGATGATGGAAGAGGTCGAGCGCGCCGACGCCGCCATCGTCGCGGCGCAAGCCGGCAGGACGGTCGCCGTCGTGGCCTCGGGCGACGCCTGCGTCTTCGGGCTCGGTGGACTGGTGCTCGAGCGTCTGTCCGAGGCCGATCGGGACTCGCTTCACATGGAGATCCTGCCGGGCGTAACCGCGGCTAACGCCGCCGCCTCCCTGCTCGGCGCCCCGCTCGCGGTCGATTACCTCGTACTGTCGTTGAGCGATCTCCTGACCGATCGCGAGCTCATCCTGCGCCGCCTGCGGGCCGCCCGCGACGGCGACCTGGCCGTGGTGCTGTATAACCCCATGAGCGCCTCGAGGCGTACGCTCCTGCCCGAGGCCAGGCGTATTCTCCTGGAGGCGCGGCCCGCCTCGACGCCCGTGGGCATAGTGCGCGCGGCCTATCGGAAGGATCAGCGCGTCGCTTTGACAACGCTCGGGGAGCTCGAGGGGCTCATGGAAGGCGTCGACATGTCGAGCGTCGTGGTGATAGCCAGCTCCCGCGCGGAGCGAAGAGGTGATTGGATCGTGGAACCGCGCGGATACGAGTGATACTCGGGACAGAGAGATAGAATATTCACAGGAGGATGTTATTATGGGATTACTACTAACAATGCGTCGCGGATTCGTCGCCGTAGCCGCTATGTGCCTGCTCCTAGCGGCGCCGGCCTTCGCGGCGGGAACCAAGGAGGCGGCGCGGGAGAGCGTAGGCGCCAGCCTCGTCGTGGCCGAGACGGACGCGACCCTGGATTGCCTGGACGCCGACGGTAAGACGGTGCGGCTATCCAAGCGCCCCGCCCGCGCCATAGTCAACTATACCTCGCTCGTAGCCATCTGGTACCGCGCGGGCGGCGTCGCCGTGGGCATGCCCGAGACGAAGAGCCTATCGGATCTGCCGGAGGCCGCGCGAGCCCTAGCCTCGACCGGCCATACCGCCGCTCCTAACGTCGAGGCGATACTGGCGCTCGAGCCGAGCCTCGTGATCCTGGCCGCCAATATGGAGAAGCAGCGGGCCGTGGCGGAGGTGCTATCGGCCTCGGGCATAGAGACCCTGCTCGTCACCTACGAGAACTACGGAGACTTCGTCGGCCTCCTCGACCTGTTCTACCGCTTGAACGGAAAGGCCATGGACGTCGATGCTGCCGCGGTGGCCATGCGCGACGCGGTGGACGGGATCGTGGCGCGATCCGCGGTCGAGGCCGCCAAGGCGCCGGTCAAGTTCCTGTCGCTCTTCGCCTCGGCCCGGGACGTGCAGTCGGAGACGGACTCGGCCCATACCGCCTACCTGGCCAAGGCCCTCGGAGGGGTCAACGCCGTGGCCTACGAGGCGCCTTCCAGGAGCAAGACGAGGCTGCCCTTCTCCATCGAGCGTATCCACATGGAGGATCCCGACGTCATCTTCGTGACGACGATGGGCGATAGCGACGCGATCCGGGAGAAGATGCGCAAGGACTTCATGGAGAGCGATGTCTGGAATGGACTCAAGGCCGTACGGACGGGCAGGGTGCACTTCCTGCCTAATGATCTTTTCCTATACAAGCCTAATGATCGCTTCCCCGAGGCCTTCGAGTACCTGTCCGGCCTCCTGTACCCGGGCCGGGAATGAACGCGGCTAGCGGGGCGCGTACGGCGGTAACGCGCGCGACGGTGGCGCGCAAGGCGGTGGCGCGCAAGGCGGTGGCGCTCGCGGCGCTCGCCGTCTTCGCGGCGCTGTCCTTCATGCTGAGCCTGCGCTTCGGGTCTCTGCGCCTGTCCCTGGGCGAGCTCCTCGAGGTGCTGGGCGGCGGAGGCACGGCCGTGCAGCGCCAGATCATCATGAACGTACGCCTGCCCCGTACGCTCTGCGCCGCCCTGGTAGGCTGCTGCCTGTCCCTGTCCGGCCTGATCCTGCAGGGCGTGATGCGTAACCCCCTCGCGGCGCCCAACATCATAGGCGTCACCGGGGGCGGGGGCCTGGCCGCGATGATCATCCTCATAGCGTTGCCTGGGTACTATGCCTTCCTGGTGCCGGCGGCCTTCCTGGGCGCGCTCGGGGCGACGGGGCTCATCTACGCCCTGGCGTGGAAGGGAGGCCTGAGGCCTTCGCGCATGATACTGGCGGGCGTCGCCGTTTCGAGCCTGCTCGGGGCCTTCATCAACGGTCTCATGGTCTTCTTTCCCGACCGTGTGTCGGGCGTCGTGGACTTCATGGTAGGCGGCCTGGCGGGCCGGAGCTGGCGCCACGTACGCATACTGTGGCCCTACGCGGCCCTGGGTACGGCCGGCGCCTTCGCCTTGGCTCCGAGGCTAAATATCCTAGCCCTCGGCGACGAGGTGGCGACGGGCCTCGGCCTTCGCGTGGAGCGGACCCGCGGCCTCCTCATATCCGTCAGCTCCGTCCTGGCCGCGGCCGCGGTCAGCGTGGCGGGGCTCCTCGGATTCGTCGGGCTCATAGCGCCGCACATGATGCGCATGGTCGTAGGCTCCGATCATCGATACCTGGCGCCGGCCTGCGCGCTCTTCAGCGCCGGGCTCCTTACGCTCTGCGATACGCTCGGGCGCATGGCGCTCGATCCGGTGGAACTGCCCGTAGGCATAATCATGGCGGCGCTCGGCGCCCCCTTCTTCCTCTTCCTGCTACGCGGAAAGGACGGCTATGCTACTCGAGGCTAGGGATCTCTGCCTGGGCTACGGCGCGGCCCCGGTGGTCAAGCAACTGGCGCTGTCGTTCGAGCCCGGTAGCGTCACGGCGGTGATAGGCGCCAACGGCTCGGGCAAGTCGACGATCCTGAAGGCCTTGGCTCGGGTGCTCGCGCCGAGCGACGGGGCGGTCTACCGGGACGGCAGGGCCCGGGCGTCCTGGCGCCCGACGGAGCTGGCGCGCCGCCTCGCGGTCCTGCCCCAGGTTCACGGGGTGCCGGACGACCTGACCGTGCGCGAGCTCGTGCGCTACGGGCGCTTCCCCCATCGCGGCGCGCCTGGCAACGACGCTCGGACCGACGGCGCGGCGGTCGAGCGAGCCCTCGGCCTGGCTTCCTTGACGGACCTGGCCGAGCGACCCCTGTCGAGCCTCTCCGGCGGCGAGCGCCAGCGGGCCTGGCTGGCCCTGGCCCTCGCGCAGGAACCTAGGGTCCTGCTACTCGATGAGCCGACGACCTACCTGGACGTCCGCTACCAGTTCGAGGTGCTCGATCTCGTCGCCTCGCTTAACCGCGATCTAGGAATAACGGTGATAATGGTGTTGCACGACCTGAATCACGCCGCGCGCTACTCTGGCCGGGTGGTGGCGCTACGGTCAGGGCGCGTCGTCGCGGACGGCCCGCCCTCGGGCGTCTTAACGGAGGCGACGCTCGAACGGGTCTTCGGCGTCGAGGGCATCGTTACGATGATAGGCGGGTATCCCTACTTCATAGCTACCGGCAGGAGCGATCCGTTGGCCAGGGCAGAACCCGGGACCTCGGAGTCAGGTCTTGCCCGTAAGGAGGCCGCGGCATGGACCTAGCGGCACGCTTTCCCTTTAGCGCCATAGTGGGACAGGACGAGATGCGTAGGGCCCTGTTCCTAGCCCTCGTCGATCCATCGCTCGGCGGCGTGCTCCTGCGGGGCGAGAAGGGCACGGCCAAGTCTACGGCCGTCAGGGCCCTGGCCGGCATCATGCCCAGGCGCGAGATAGCCGTCGATTGTCCCTACCGTTGTCCTCTCGACGAGCCTGCGCGCCTCTGCGCCGCCTGCGCCGAGCGTCGCGCGTCCGGTACCGGACCCGCTGGCCGCCAGGAGGCCATGCGCGTCGTCGAGCTGCCCTTGGGCGCCTCCGAGGATAGGCTCATAGGCAGCCTGGACGTCGATAAGGCGCTCAGAGCCGGCGAGCTCCGCTTCGAGCCGGGCCTCCTCGCCGAGGCCAACGGAAACCTACTCTACGTGGACGAGATCAACCTGCTCGAGGATCACCTGGTGGATGCCCTCCTCGATTGCGCCGCCATGGGCGTTAACCGCGTGGAACGCGAGGGCGTCTCGGTGACGCATCCGGCACGCTTCGCCCTGATAGGCTCGATGAATCCCGAGGAAGGCGAGCTCCGTCCCCAGCTCCTTGACCGTTTCGGCCTATCGGTGGAGTTGCGAGGCGACGACGACGTAGGGGCGCGGGCGGAGATCGTGGCGAGGCGACTGGCCTTCGAGTCTGACCCGCGAGGATTCTGCGCGGCCTACGAGGCGCGGGATAGGAGCCTGGCTGCCACGGTCGAGGCGGCTAGGCGGGCCTTGCCTGTCGTGGCGATACCCGATGATATCATCAGGCTGGTCGCCGCGGCGAGCGTCAGGTTGGGCGTGGACGGGCATAGGGCCGACCTGGCCATCCTTAAGGCGGCTCGGGCCCTGGCCGCGTTAGGCGGCGCCGAGGTCGTCTCACGCGATGACGTCGTCGCCTGCGCGCCCTTGGCGCTCGGGCACCGCATGCGGCGGAGGCCGTTCGACGAGCCGGGGCTCGGCGCGGCTCGGCTCCGCGAGGCCTTCGCCTTCGAGCCCGCCGTAGTCTGATGATTAGGTTGCCATGATGATAGGCCTGCCGTTCTCGGCCTTCGTGGGCCAAGACGACGCGCGCCTGGCGCTGACGCTCTGCCTGATCGACCCTGGCATAGGCGGTTGCCTCCTCATGGGGCCGAGCGGTACGGGTAAGTCGGCCCTGGCGCGATCCGTAGTGCGGCTTAATCGGGCTGCGCCGTTCATCACGGTGCCGCTCGGAGTCTCGGAGAGTCGGCTGGTAGGCGATACGGGGCTCGTCTGCCTGGCGCGGGGCGGCATCCTGTTTATCGATGACGTTAACCTCCTGTCGCGGTCATGCTCTTCCTTGCTCCTGGGCCTAGGCGCCACGGGCTCCGCTCCGGGTTGCCAGCTCCTGGCTACCGTTAACCCGGAGGAAGGCCGGCTCGGGCCTCAGCTCCTTGATCGATTCGGCCTGTCGGTGGCGCTTAGCGGCTTGCGAGCACCCGCGGATCGGGCCCTCGTCGCGCGGCGGGTCATAGGTTTAGAGCGAGATCCCGCTGCCTTCTATCATGGCTTCGGAGCCCAGGACGAGGCCCTCGCCGAGGCGATCCGGGTGGCTCGAGGGCGCCTGTCGAGCATGGAGCTGAGCGCCGGCCTCAGGGAACTCGCGGCTCGGCTAGCGAACGACGCCGGCACCGGCGGTAGCCGAGGCGAGCTAGCCCTGGCGCGGTCTGCCGTGGCCCTCGCCGCGTACAGGGGGCGTGACCACGTCCGCGTGGAGGACGTAGAGACCGTCGCGCCCTTCGCCCTTGGGCATCGTCGCCGCGACGCTCCTGGAGCTGGATCTCAGCACCGAAACGAAGAATGGCATGCAAAGCGGTCCCAGAACGACGAGTATCACAGGAACGACGAGCGACCTTGGTCTGGGGAACCGCGTGAATCGGCTGACCGGCGCGATACCGAGGATCCGTCGCGGGGCGAGCGGCGGCAGCCGGAACGACAGGCGCGCGAGCGCCCGTCGCCGAGGCGGAGCGAGGCGCTCGCGACCCTGTCCAAGACGCTTAGCCTTGATGAATCGGGGCGCGATCGAGGCGGAACGGCGAGCGGTAGGCGGGGCCTGCGCCTGGGCCTGGGGACGCGCGGGCGCCATGTCCGGCCAGTACGCCCGGACGCCTACGGGAAGGGTGCGACTAAGGGCTGCCTGGCGCTCGAGGCCTCGATACGGGCCGCCCTTCGGAGGCGTCCGGGCGAGCCCGTATGCCTGGAGCCCGAGGACGCGCGGTTCTGGCTCAACGCGCGGCGTACGGGCGGCGAAACGCTCTTCGTGGTCGACGCCTCGGGCTCCATGGGCGCTAGGCGGCGCATGAGCTTCGTTAAGGCGGCCCTGGCCGGGCTCCTCGACGCATCATACAGAGCCCGCGACGAGGTCGCCGTCATCGTGTTCCGCGGAGAAGGCGCGGAGCTGGTCGTTCCGCGTACGCGGAGCCTCGCCCTGGCTCGAGCCCGCCTGGACGCCCTGGAGGCCGGCGGGGCGACTCCCCTGGCGGCGGGCCTCAGCCTCTCGGGCGAGTACCTCGAGCGCAGGAGGACCGAGGCCGTAGCCAAAGGCCCGGTTCCTGCTCCGACCGTGGTCATAGTCACCGACGGGCGCGCCAAGGATACCGATACGGCGGAGGCGCTCGCGCTGTCCGATCGCCTCGCAAGGCTCCCCGCGCGCTATGTCGTGGTCGACTGCGAGTCTGGCTGGGCTCGCTCCGGCGGCGCGGGGCGACTGGCCGCGAGCCTGGGCGCCAAGCATGTGTTAATGGAGAATTATGTATGAGAATGCCCTTAGGACTAACGATCCGCGCTTTCTTCGCAATGAGGCTCGGTGGCGGCGAGCGGCGCAAGGCCATGATGCGCGAGCTAGGGCGACGCAGGCGCTACACGCAGCCGCGCGAGACCATAGCCTGGCATCCGACCGTTGACGCGGAACGATGCGACGGCTGCGGAGGCTGCGTCTCCTTCTGTCCCAAGGGCGTGTACGCGAAGGAGCCAGGGAAAGCTCGCGTCGTGAACCCGACGGCCTGCGTCCTCCTCTGTTCGCGTTGCGCGGAACGTTGCCCTCAAAAGGCCGTTAGCTTCCCGCCGGCGGCCGACTTCCGTCGCTACGTCTACTACGTCTAGGAGCAGCCATGCGCATAGCTATGATCACCGTGAGCCCGACCGCCGCGCGCGCCGTGGAGCGCGCCTGGGCGAGCGAGGCGTTCAGGCCACTCGGGGAGCGGGCTAGCCTGGCTATCAAGTCGCTGCGAGGCGAGGGCTCCGTGCCGCTACCCGAGGCGGAGGCCTTCCTTGACACCGACTTCCTGCTCCTTGACCTGATGGGTGCCGATCGCGAGCTGCAGGACGCGTTGCCTGGATTGCTCGCGCGGAAACGACCTGGTCAGGTCGCGGTGGTCAATACCGACGCGCCTACGCTCCGTACGCTCACGCGTCTAGGTTCCTTCTCCATGCAGGGTATGGCCAAAAAAAATAAAAAGCGGCTCTCCGCCGATGAGGAAGGCCGTATCGATGAGCCCGACCCCGAGCGTATGCTGAGAATGGCCCGCATGATGGAGAAGGCCGGTTCCGCCCTTCCCGTGGGGCCGCTCCTGGACGCACGCAACGCCATCTGGCTCGGGAGGTACTGGCGGTACCCAAGCAATAATAATATCGATTCGCTATTGTCGATGATAGGCGGGCGCTACCTGGGCGTGGCGGGCTTGCCGGAGCCCGCGCCCCCGGAGGAGATAGCCTGCCCGGTGCTCGTCGACCTGCCGGATGGAAGGCGATTCGATTCCATGGATGAGCTCGACGAGGCCGTGGCCGCGGCCGGTCGCCTGGCCCCTCCCGAGGCCGGTCGGGTTGGGCTCCTCTTCCCGGCCGGTACCTATCCGCTCGACTCTCATGGAATAACCGCGACGCTCATCGGATCGCTCCGCGAGCGCTTCCGCGTCTATCCCGTGGCTGCCGCGACGGGAGCCGCCGAGACGCTGCCGTTCCTGCGCGGGCTATTCATGGATGCGTCGACCGGTTCCAGCCGCGTCGACTGCCTCGTTAGCCTAAACGCCTTCAGGCTCGGCCAGGGGCCCATGGGCGGCGACGCGAGCGAGGCCGAGCGATTCCTGGCCGAGCTAGGGGTACCGTTCCTTCATCCCTTCGTCATGAGTAAGCGTAGCCGGGCCGAGTGGGAGGCCGACGCGCGCGGGCTCGGTAGCGGAGAGTTCATGCTTCATTACTTCCTGCCGGAGCTCGACGGCGCCTCCTCGATGCTGCCGATCGCGGCGGCCTCGCGGGACGGGCTCGAGCCGCTGCCGGAAGGTGCGCGCTCCCTGGCCGAGCGCATAGGCGGCCTCGTCGCGCTACGGCGCAGGCCGCCGCGAGAGCGGAGCGTCGCCATAGTCCTGTACGATTACCCGCCGGGCGAGGCATCCGCCGGGGCGGCCGCCTTCCTTGACAGCTTCGGTTCCGTATCGGCGCTGCTCGCGGCCCTCGTCGGGGCGGGCTACGACACGGAGGCGCTGCCCGCGGACGAGCTGCGCGCTCGCCTCGTAGCTGGCGGCTTCTGTAACGATGGCGGCTATTGCATGGCTCAGCTACCGAGCCTTAACCTCGATGACTACGATGCGCTCGCCGGCGATGATCCTTTCGAGCGGGCTCGCCTGCGGCGGCTCGGCGAGCGGATAGACGAGGCCTGGGGTAGCTTCCCCGGTCCCGTCCTGTCCGCTGGCGGCCTGGTGCGGCTGCCTCTCCTTAGGATCGGCAAGGTGACGCTGGCCTTCCAGCCGCCGAGGGTCGACGCGGAGGCCATAGGCTCGGGGGCCTACCACGACCCGTACCTGCCGCCTCACCACCAGTACCTAGCCTTCTATCGCTACCTGGAGCGAGGGCTCGGGGTCGATGCCGTCGTGCACATAGGCACGCACGGGACGCTGGAGTTCCTGCCCGGTAAGGAGCTGGCTCCCTCGGGCGATTGCTTCCCCTCCGCGCTCATAGGCGGGTTGCCGCATTTCTATTACTACTACAGCGGTAACCCGTCCGAGGCGATGATAGCCAAGCGAAAGGCCCATGCCATGACCGTTGGCTACCTGCAGCCGCCCTACGGGGAGGCGGGGCTATCGGGGCCGGCCGCGGAGCTGGCCCTGTTGCGCGATGAGTACGCCCAAGCAACGCTGGCCGATCCCGATAGGGCGGCCGAAGTGCTGGCGGACATCCAGGGCCGCATGGAAGGCCTTGGCTGGCCTTGGGCGGGTATCGAGTCCTTGGACGAGGAGCTCGACGGCATACGCCGCGGCCTCATTCCGCTCGGGCATCATAGGCTCGGTCAGCCCTACGGACCCGGCGAGGCCGCGGACTTCCTGGCGGTCTTCCTGAAGGAAGACCGGGAGGGCTATCCGTCTGCTTGGCGCGAGGCCGCGACGGCTCGAGTATTCGACTACGACGCCATGGTAGCGCAGCCTGCGAGGCACTCGAGCGAATGGGCCCTGCTCGCGGCTGACGTTCGTGGCACCATAGAGGAGGGGCTCGGCGGAGAGGATCCCGCCTGGGCCCCTTGCCGGGCGCTGCGCGACGCCTTGACGACCGACGCCGAGATTCCGGCGCTGTTGCGCTGCCTCGACGGCGGCTACGCCGCTCCCGGCCTGGCGGGCGACCCCTACCGCTCGCCGGACGTACTGCCGACGGGCCGCAATCTCTGCCAGTTCGACCCGAGGCGCGCGCCGACGCCCTCGGCGCTGCGGCGCGGGCGCGCGGTGGCCGAGGCGACGCTGGCCGAATACCTGGCGCGTAACGGGCGCTACCCCGAGCAGGTCGCCGTCGTGCTCTGGGGCCTGGAGGCCTCGCGCACCGAGGGAGAGACGGTGGCCCAGGCGCTCGCTTACCTCGGCGTACGCCTGCGGCCGGGGCGCAGCCTCTGGGACGCTCGCGTTGAGCTCGTACCCCGCTCCGAGCTAGGGCGGCCCCGCGTCGACGTCAGCGTACAGATTAGCGGTTTCTTCCGCGACCTCTTTCCTAACCTCATGAGCCTACTTGACGAGGCCGTATCCCTCGCCGCGGCGGCGGGCGACGAGCCGGACAATACCGTGTCGGCCCACGTCGAGGCGCTGCGGCGCTCGCTCGAGGCGAGGGGCGCGTCGCCCGCGGATGCCCTGGAACGAGCCTCCGCCAGGATCTTCGGCCCGCCCCCGGGCGTCTACGGTACCGGTCTCACGACGACCGTGAGGGCAGGCGCCTGGAAGGACGAGACCGAGCTGTCGGATGGGTACCGAGCCTCGATGCGCTACGCCTACACGCGGCGTCGCTACGGCGAGGCCGACGGGGAGGCCCTGGACGCCAACCTGTCCCGGGTAGAGCTCGTGAGCCAGATCCGATCGGGGAGAGAGTACGAGATAACCGACCTGGATCACTACTATGAACACTTCGGCGGCCTAGCACGGAGCGTGCGGGAGCTATCGGGGCGGAACGCCGCCATGCTGGTATCCGATAGCCTCGAGGGCCGAGCCAGGACGGAGGACGTCGGTGCGTCGGTGCGACGAGGCGTGCGCGCCCGGCTCCTCAACCCGCGCTGGCTCGACGCCGTCCTTGCGACGGAGCACCGCGGCGGGCAGGAGGTGGCAGATCGCCTCGAGAACCTCGTAGGGTTGGCCGCGGGCACCGGGGCTGTGCCGAGCGCCGTCTTCGACGAGGCGGCCCGCAGGCTCGTCCTTGACGAGGCCATGCGCGGGCGGCTCGAGCGCAACAACCCGTACGCCGTCGCAGCCTCGGCCGAGCGTCTCCTCGAGGCTGCAGGGCGCGGTTACTGGGACGCCGACGAGGAGGCGCTCGATCGACTGCGCGACCTATGCCTCGACCTAGAGGGGGACCTGGAGGCTAGAAGCCCTTGACT
>CAZNNA010000030.1:0-17166 GCA_964573825.1 uncultured Treponemataceae bacterium | reverse complement strand
AAAGATCACCGCTCTCCTGATCGCGCTCGTCATGTCGCTGGGCATCGCCGGCCACCTGGACGTGTCGTCGAACGCGAACGCCGAGAGCCTGATCAACTATCTGGACACCGCGATCACGACCGTGTCCACGCAGCGCGCGACGCTGGGCGCGAACCAGAACCGCCTCGAGCACGCCGTTCGCGGCATAGACATCGGCGCCGAGAACCTGCAGGCCGCCGAGAGCCGCATCCGCGATACCGACATGGCCCATCAGATGGTCGAGTACACCAAGGATCGGATCCTCGTGCAGGCCTCGAGCGCCATGCTGGCCCAGGCGAACCAGAAGACCGCCTCAGTCTTGCAGTTGCTCCAGTAAGGGGGTATACTTCCCCTGTGAGGGGCGGCCCGCGCTCGCTGGGCGCGGGCCGCCGCCTCGCCTCAGGTCTTTGAAAAAAACCCTTTCGCGCATGCCGACGGAGAAGCCGCCCTTCCAGAGAGGGGCGGCTCCCCCGCCGTATGGGGCGAGAACGGACGGGAGCGGCGCGTACGAAACGGCTCCCGGCCCCGTAAGCCATGCGCGCGGGACGCGCGGCAAGGAATGCCGCGGGTGAGTCCTGCAAGGAGGGTCATATGATAATTAACCACAACATGAGCGCGATGTACTCCAACCGGTCGTTGGGGGTCACGCAGACCGAGCTCCATAAGAACATGGAGAAGCTCGCCTCCGGCCAGCGCATCAACCGCGCCGGCGACGACGCTTCCGGCCTCGCGGTCTCCGAGAAGCTCCGCGGACAGATCCGCGGCCTCAGCCAGGCCCAGAGAAACATCGAGAACGGCGTATCCTTCATCCAGACCACCGAGGGCTACCTCCAGGAGACGCAGGACATCCTCCACCGCGTGCGCGAGCTAGCGGTGCAGTCGGCGAACGGTATTTACACCGCCGAGGACCGCATGCAGATCCAGGTAGAGGTCTCCCAGCTGGTCGACGAGATCAACCGCATAGCGAGCCACGCCCAGTTCAACGGCATGAACATCCTTACCGGACGCTTCGCCAAGGAAGGCGGACAGGTCATGCAGCTACAGGTCGGCGCCAACATGGACCAGAGCGAGCGCGTCTTCATCGGCACGATGACGGCGACCGCCCTCGGACTCCAGGGCGCGCAGGGCACGGGCGAGATGATTTCCATAGAGGACCCGGAGAAGGCCAACGCCTCCATCGGCAACCTCGACGCCGCCCTCAAGGCGGTCTCCAAGCAGCGCGCCGACCTCGGCGCCTACCAGAACCGCTTCGAGCTGGCCTCCAAGGGCGTAGCCATAGCGGCGGAGAACCTCCAGGCCGCAGAGAGCCGCATCCGCGACACCGACATGGCCCATCAGATGGTGGACTACGTCAAGAACCAGATCCTGGCCCAGGCCGGCGGCGCCATGCTCGCGCAGGCAAACACCAGGAACCAGTCGGTCATGCAGTTGCTCGGTTAAGTAGAAACCGTTCGGGGATCCGGCTAGCGGAGAGCTTCCTGGACGTCGCCTTTTCGCGACGGATTCCCACTGTCGATCGGAAGGGGGGAGCGAGCGCCCTCCCCCCTTCATTCTTACGGGACAGGCCGCCTTAATCCGCGCGAGCGGGTCGCGACGGCCATTACGATAGGAGGAAACGTATGGCAATTGACGTTTCTGCCGTTAGCGCCGCGGCCCAGGCCGCCCAGGCGGTCAGGATCGATCCCAACGCCTCTAAGCCCAAGCCCGTCGACGTCATGAGAACGGAACCGCCGATATCGATGGAAGCCATACTCGGCGAGCTCACCGACGTCAGCGCGGCCTTCGACAAGCGCCTCGCCTTCAGCCTGAACGAGAAGCTCGGCCAGGTAGTCGTCAAGGTCATAGACACCGACACCGATAAGGTTATCAGGGAAATCCCGCCCAAGGAACTACAGCACGTCCACGAGCGCATCAGGGAGGTGCTCGGTATCCTTTTCGACGAGAGGGCGTGAACCGGAAGGGGGGCCCTTAGGCCCGATGTCTGACATAAGCATCCCCGGCGTCAAGAGCAAGTACGAGACAGAGAAGATAGTCGAGGGCCTCATGAAGCTCGAGCGCGTTCCCAAGGATCGCGCCGAGGAACGGCTCAAGGCCGTACAGGATCAGCGCTCGACCTGGCTCGATCTCAATCGCCGCTTCGGCACGCTCCGCGAGAGCTCTCGCTCGCTCTACTCCTTCCAGAACCCCTTCAACGAACGCTCCGCCGCCTCCAGCGACGAGTCGGTCCTTACGGCCAGCGCCACGCGTGACGCGGCGGAGGAGACGAAGAGCTTCGTGGTCAAGCGCACGGCCGCCGCCGACCGCCTCATGTCCGCCCCCCTACCCGATTCGACCAAGGCGCCCGCCGGCTCCTACGTCTTCACCGTCGGGGAGTCAACGGTACGGCTGTCCTTCGGCGGCGGCTCGCTCAAGGAGCTCGTCGAGGCCATCAACCGCCGCGGAGGCGAGACGCTCCGGGCCCAGCTCGTCAACGTCAAGGCCGACGAGCGCGTCCTTATCATAGAGTCCCTCAAGACCGGTAGCGCCAATAGGCTCGGCTTCTCCGAGGCGGCGGAGGCCTTCGCCCTCTCGGCCGGCCTCGTCGAGAAGGCCGGCTCCCGCGAGCGCGAGCTCGGTACGAGCCCGGCCCGCTTCGACGCGCCCCTGAACCCGGCCTCGGCGAGGCCGGACGGCGACTCGCTCCTCGTGGGCCCCCGCTCCGAGGCCGCGCTTCGCCTTCCGTCGACGGTACCGGCCTCGGGCCTCGTCCTCGAGTTCCAGGTGGAGCTCCGCGACCTGCCCGGCGGCGCGGCGGCCGAGGAGGGCCCGCCGCCCGGCCCCGCGCTTCCCTCCACCGGCGCCATGGAATACGAAGGCATACGCATAGAGAGCGCCCCCTCGGAGGCCTCCCTCCCAGCCTGGTCTCCTCCGCCCAGGCCGCCGGTCACGGACGACTTCTCCCCGCTCTACGTCCTGGACGGCTCGGGCCGGGCGACTGCCTTGGCCCCGCTCAAGCCCGGCGAGGGCTACTCGACCGTCACCGTTCCCCTCTCGTCCATCGTCGATTCATTCTCCGGGCTCGGCGTCAGGAACGGCAATACGGGACGAGAGGTCAGGATCAAGGGCGCCCGAGTCTACGATCCTACCGAGGTAGGGGGCCTGCGCGCCAAGAAGCCGGTGGACACGGCTCGAGACGCCGTAGTCCTCATGGACGGCATAGAGGTAACGAGGCCGTCCAATACGATCGACGACCTCGTACCCGGCCTATCGCTCAAGCTATGGAACGCCTCGGACGCCCCGGTCAGGCTCAAGGTCGAGCCCAATAGGGAACTCGTCAAGGAGAAGCTCATAGAGCTCGTGGGCAACTATAACCGCCTCATGGCCGAGCTCAACGTGCTCGGCCGGGACGACGAGAAGATACTGACGGAGATAGACTACCTGAGCGCCGAGGAGAAGAAGACCTACAAGGAACGGCTGGGGCTCTTCAAGGGAGATATGACCCTGAGCCAGCTCAGGACCAGCCTCCAGCGGACGATGATGGATCCGTATCCGACCAGCGGAGGACTCGACCAGCTGGCCGCGTTCGGCATATCGACCGACTCGCGCAAGGGCGGGTCCTACGATGCGTCGCGCCTCCGCGGCTACCTCGAGATAGACGAGGCGGCCCTCGACAAGGCCCTCGCGGAGCGCTTCCAGCGCGTGAAGGAAGCCTTCGGCTACGATACGGACGGAGACCTCCTCATCGACGCCGGGGTCGCCTTTAAGCTGGACAACCTCATGAAGGCCTACGTGGAGACGGGCGGCATAGTGACGATACGCACGAGGACGCTCGACGACCAGATATCGCGACAGAAGAAGGAAATAGACACCCTCGAGACCCAGTTGGCCCGCAAGGAGGCCGACCTCAAGAGGAAATACGGACTCATGGAAAGCGCCCTGGGGCAGATGGAAAGCACCTCGAGCGCCTGGGACAACTTCAACAAGAACCAGGGCAAGTAGCCCACAGCGCGAGGAGCCGCAGCATGGTATTCAGGGTAAACGGGGAAGAGGTCGGGGTGGCGACCGAGGGCAGGACCATGGGAGACGCGCTCGCCGAGCTCGACGAGAGGGCCGAGGCCATGGGGGCCGTCATCGTCGAGCTGCGCCTCGACGGCGAGTCCCTCGACCCGAACGCCATCGCCGAGGCCTCCGAGCGAGCCGCCGAGGAAGCCGGTCTCGTCGAGCTGTCCATGATACCGGCAGCCGACCTCCGGGAGGGCGGCTTACGGACCCTCCTCGAGCTCGTCGCGGCGGCGGCCGCCGCCGCCTCATCCGATGACGGCGAGGCGCTCGAGGCCGCCAGGGAGGCCTGGGCTTCCTTCCAGGGCACCTACGCCGGGCTCCTGTCGGCGGAGGAGGCCTCCTTCGTCGAGGCCTTCGGCGAATGCCTGGCCGGGCGCGGAGGCGACGTAGCCGCGACGGCCGAGCGCCTATCGGCCTTCTTCGGCGAGCGTCTCGCCGAGCTGGCCGACCCGGTGGCGGCCATGCGCTCGGCCGCGTCGCTCTTCGACGCCATCAAGGGCGACCTGTCGGAGGTGCCCGTCCGGCTCCAGACGGGCAAGGACGCGGACGCCATGAAGACCATGGTGATAGCAGTGGAGCTCATCAACAAGACGGTACGGGTACTCCCGGAATTCTCTCGGGCCCTCTCGGCCGGAGGAAGGGGCGATATGACGGTCGAGGGCGCGAGCCTGTCGGAGTTCTATGCATCGCTCAACGGCGTCTTAAGGGAGCTGGCCGGCGCCTTCGAGTCCAAGGACGGCGTGCTCATAGGCGACCTGGCCGAGTACGAGATCCGGCCTAGGCTGGACGCCTTCTACCGGGCGGCCCTCGCGGCGGCGGGAGGCTGAGCATGCGGGGCGGCGGCTCGGCCCTACTGGCGCAGGTGACGTACTGGAAGCAGACCGATCCGGCGGAGACCCGGACGTTCTTCCTGGTGGTCGGCGGCTTGATCGTCGCCGCCGTCATCTACTCACTCGTCAAGCGGGCGCTGTCGGGCCAGGGCATGCTGCCGAGCGCTCCGCGGCGGCAGGGCTTCAGCCGGAGCGCCTTCAGGCGCAAGGCCGAGGAGTTCGGATTCTCGAGCGGCGAGGCGGAATTCCTGGAGTACTACGCGCGCAAGCTGGGAGCCACGAGCCCGGCGAGCGTCTTCTCGGGCAAGGCCCAGCTCGACGCCTTCATGCGCAACGCCTTCAAGTACATCGAGCGGCACGCCGAGACCGAGGAGCTCGCCGAGGAGCAGAAGCGCACGCTCTTCGCCATTCGGGAATCGCTGGGCGCCAGGACGAGCTCGGGCTCGTCGCTACGGTCGACGCGGCAGCTCAAGCCCAAGACCCCGCTCTCCATAGTCACGGCCAAGGAAGCCCATTACTCGACCATACTGATAGTCAACGAATCGGGGGCGATGTACCTGGAGCCGCCGCTCGACGCCTTCGGACAGCCCATACGCATAGGCTTCGGCGCCAAGCTGACCGCCTACTTCTACTCCGGGGCCCACGTCGGGTACAGCTTCCAGTCGCGCTCCCGGGGCAACGTCGATATCGATGGGAAGAAATTCCTACGGATTAGCCATAGCGATCGCATCAAGCCCTTGCCGGCCAGGCGCCACCAGCGTACCGAGGTACGCGTATCGGCCCGGTACTACCTGGTCCACGTCAGGGCGGCCAAGGATAAGGGCAAGGTTATAAAAACCGTCCAGGTAGAGCGCGCGGCGGTCGCCGGCGTCATCACCGACATCTCGGGCGGCGGCCTGTCCATCCAGACCATGAGCCCGGCCAACGCCGGCGACTTCGTCAAGGTCGACTTCGACCTGGGAGCGGGCCAGCGCTCGGCCTACGCGACGGTCGTCCGCGTCTCCAGGACGCGGAAGGGAGCCCTCATGCACATGAAGTTCGTCAAGTCGAGCCAGAAGACCAATAACGAGATCAGGGCGGTCGTGTACGGCTATGATTGACGGCGAATCCTCGGCGGCCTTGACCGCCCTATCTGGCCTCCGTATGATTTACTCATGAAGATAGTAGAGCTGACAAACATACTCCGCAAGGATTCGCATATATACTACCGTCGCGAATTCAAGGCCGATGCGGTAATCGAGATGATGGCCCAGACTCGCAACGTCCCTATAGAGTTCGTGCTGGAGCAGACGCCGCTCGGCTCCACGGAGATCAGCGCCACCATCGTGGAGGACCTCGAGTATCCCGTGGTTCCCATCATCGCCCAGCTCAAGACGCACATCCTTGACATGAACCGACGAGGAGAGCTCCCCTGACGCGATTCGATTGCCCCACGGTCGCCGATACGGAGGAGCTAGGCGAGCGGATAGGAAGGGTCGCCCGGGCCGGGACGGTCATAGCGTTCAAGGGCGGGCTCGGCGCGGGCAAGACCGTCATGAGCCGAGGCATAGCCAGGGGCCTCGGGATAGAGGAGTCCGTGACGAGCCCGACCTACACGCTCATTAACGAATACGCCGGGCGGCTCCCCTTCTATCACTTCGACGCCTACCGGCTCTCCTCGGCCGACGAGCTCGTGGCCCTGGACTCGGACGGGTACTTCTACGGGGACGGGGTCTGCGCCGTCGAATGGAGCGAGCGAGTCCTGACGGCCCTGCCCCGCGATGCTATTATCATAGAGATAGATCCGAGGCCCGACGGCTCCCGGATCGTCAGTATCGCGGGCAAGGATCTCGAGGAGGCGCTCCAGTGAACGTACTCGCCATAGACTGCTCGGGCGACGTCCTCTCCGTCGGGGTCGCGCGGGACCTGGGCGAGGGGGAGGAACGCTCCCGCGGGCCCTCGGCGCCCAAGCATCCCTATCGCGAGGAAAGGGGCCACGGCCACGCGCCGGGACCCGGCTTCGTGGAGCTGTCGGTAGACGCGGGCTTCAGGCACGCCGAGCGGCTCATGGGCGCGGTGGAGTTCTGCGTGGCGGAGGCCGGGCTTAAGCCGGCCGACCTCGACCTCCTGGCCTGCACGGGCGGCCCGGGCTCCTTTACCGGGCTGCGCATCGGCCTAGCCACCGTCAAGGGCCTGGCGCTCGGGCTCGGCAGGCCCTTCGTGACCGTGCCGACGCTCGACGCCTTGGCCTCGGACTGGGAAGGCGCGGCGCCCGTCGTCGTACCGGTCATCGACGCCAAGCGTTCCCGTTTCTTCTTCGCCGTCTACCAGGGCGGACGACTGGCCGACGGTCCCTTCGACGACGGCCTAGCTCGATTGCTCTCGGCCGTGCAAGCCTACCCGGAGCTCCTGTTCGTGGGCCCCGGAGCGGACCTCCTCGAGTCGTCCATGCACGAACGCGCGGGCTTCAGGATAGCCGCGGAGCTCAGGCGCCCTCCGACCAGGGCCCTAGCCAGGCTCGCACTCGAGCGCTACCGAGCCCAGGGTAGCGCGCCTACGGGCGCCGGGCTGTCGTACCTGAGAGCCAGCGACGCGGAGGAAGCCAAGGCATGAGCGAACGCGACGAGGGCCTTGAGGAGCTTGAGACCGTCGAGGAACTCGAGTCGCTCGAGGCCGAGGAGCCCCATGCCGGCGGCGAACCGCCGCAGGCGATCAGCGACCTCGTCTCCTCCTACGCCATCGTCCCCATACCCATAGCGGTCGTAGACTCGGGCCTAGCCTTCCAGTACCGCAACGACGCCTTCCGAGCCCTGCTCTCCTCCTTCGGCGGATCGAGGGAGCCCACGGTATTCGGATCCATCGGCAGGTTCCTCGACCAGGTCCAGGCCAGGGACCTCTACGCCGCGCTCAAGGATCCGAGGAAGGGCCATAGCTGGAGCGGCACCGTGCGGCTCAAGGCCAAGAACGCCAGCAGCGTCATAGCCAAGATGACTGTCACGCCCTTCATCCGGCAGGGATCGACCGATAGCGAGCCGGGCATATGGGTGCTCATGCTCGACGACGTCACGGAGGAGCAGACGGGCTTCCTGCGAGGGCTATTCTCGAGCCTCCTCGAGGCATCCAAGCTCAAGGACAACGACACGGGTAGGCATATAGAGCGGGTCAACCTCTACGCCGAGCTCCTGGCCAAGGAACTCTATGGCCGCGGTGACTGGCCGGACGTGGACGTGGACTTCGTAGACAACATCGGGTTCCTGGCCGCCATGCACGACGTGGGCAAGATAGGCACGCCGGACGACATACTCAACAAGAAGGGCCCCCTGGACGAGTTCGAGTGGAACATCATGAAGGAGCACACGATCAACGGCGCCTTCATCCTCTCGAGCTATCCCAACCCCATGGCCAAGCAGATAGCCCAGTCGCACCACGAGTGGTGGAACGGCTCGGGCTACCCCTATAACCTCGTAGGCGACATGATCCCCCTACCCGCGCGCATCGTGGCCCTGGCCGACGTCTACGACGCCCTCAGGATGCGCAGGAGCTACAAGGAGCCCTTCGACCACGAGCGCGCGTCCCTGCTCATCATGGCCGACGGAGGCACGCACTTCGACCCGGCCCTCGTCGAGGTCTTCAAGTCGGTCGACAGGCAGTTCGAGGGCGTCTACGACGCCAATGCCGACGAGGAACGGGCCTAGGCGTCCAGCTACCGGGGATCGCGCTCCCAGGCGGCCAGGAAGCTCTCGTGGGCGGCTATGGTCGCTGCCATGACCAGGTCCTGCAGCTCTCCCCGCCCTACCCAGTCGTTGCCGTCCTGCACGTACAGGTGCTTGAGTACGCCCCGGAGGTCGTCGGGCCTAAAGGACGCATCCTCGGCCTTACGACGCTCCAGGCTGGCGAGCGTCTGGGCGTAGGCCTCGTCGTAGGCCGTATCCTTCCAATCGGTCGATGTCATGGGGCCTCTCAACAGGGAATCCGGGCGATCGCGGCCGAGGCGCGATCGCGCATTGCTACGATGCGAACGTACCGCGATAATGAAAAGGGCCGCCCTCGATAGGGCGGCCCCGGTTGGCTATAGCGGCGGGGGGGATTGAACCCTCGACACAACGGATATGAGCCGTTTGCTCTACCGACTGAGCTACGCCGCCATTACCTGACGCCCGGACTTTATACAGAACGGCGAGGCTTTTGTCAACACGCCCCTAGCTCCGCTATTATAAGGCATTCCTCTCCGCGATGAGGGCGAGCCCGTCGAGGGCTAGGTACCGGTAGAAGGCCGCTCGAGACCCCGTCATCGCGAGCAAGGCCCGGCCGGCCTCGTCGCCGGAGCCTATGATCGTCGCGGGCTCCCCCATCTCGGAGGCCATGTCGGCCGCCAGGCCCCGTACGAGATGCCCGTAGCCCAGGACTATGCCCGACCGGACGGCCTGGACGGTGTTCTTGCCGATGGCCCGAGAAGACGACTCGAGGCCGACCTCCGGCAGCTGGGCCGCCGACTCGTGCAGGGCCCGCGCCGCCGTCTCCAGCCCAGGCGCTATCGATACGCCGAGGAGCTCGCCTCGCTCGTTGACCGCCGAGAGCGCGATGGCCGAGCCGAAGTCGACCACCACGACGGCGCCCGGCACGGCCGCCCTGGCCGCTACGGCGGAGCATACGATGTCGCTGCCGAGCTCGGAGGGAGCGTCGGTGCGTATCTTGATCCCCGTCTTGGTGCCCGGCCCGACGACGCGAGCCTCCACGCCGAAGGCCGTGGCGACCGCCGTCGATGCGCGGGACGTCATGGCCGGGACGACGCTCGATATCCAGGCCTCCTCGAGGCCGAGCTCGGCCCCGAAGCCGGCGCGCCGAGCGGCCAGCTCAAGGAGCAGCCCGAGCTCGTCGGCGCTCCGGTCCGCGCCGAGCCGCACGACGGCGGACCACGCGCCGCCGTCGCGGAAGCCCGCCGTGATGCCCGAATTCCTGACGTCCAGCGCGAGCATCATGGCCTAGCGCCCCTCGTCGGCCAGGCGGGCGCGTCCCTTGGCTCCCGCTATGCCCTTCCAGGCGCTGACGACGGAGCTCGTGAACACGGCCGCGGCCGCCGCCTCGATGAGCCCGTTGGACAGCGCTATGCCGAGGAGCACCGCCGGCAAGGCCAGGGACTCTACGGCCATCTTGCCGGCGACCTCCTCGGCCGCCACGGCCCAGAGCGCGAAGAGCACGAGCGCCGTGTTGACCATGCTCCCGACGGCTCCGGCCAACCCGGCGGCCAGGGGCCCTAGGCGCCCGCGGAAGAGCCTATAGGCGCCCCAGGCCGCCGCGCCGATGGCTAGGCGCGGCAGGACCGACACCAGGGGATTGGCGAAGAGGAAATCGAGGGGCGCAACCGGAGCCGTGGCGGCCTTGATGAGGCTCGTGACGCCGAACACGAGCCCGACGACCGTGCCGGCTATCGGTCCCTCGAGCACCGCGGCTATGATGGTCGGCAGGTGGATGATGACGAGAGAGGCACCGCCGAACCAAGGCAGGTAACCTAGAGGCGTGACGGCCATCACCACGGTTACCGCCGACAGGGGGCCCGAGACGACGAGTCGCCTCACGTTAGATCGTTCCATACGAAGACCCTCCCGGCCCTGGTACGCGCCGCACGAGGCGGTCGCGTCCGAGCCAAAGATACTACCCGGGCCCTAAGGACCCGGGTTCCTTAAGCCCCAGCTACGAGGGGCGGCAAGACGAACGACAGGGCGCAGTACAGTATCGCCAGGCCGGAGGCCAGGGCGTTCGCCAGGCCTCCCGGGGACTCGACGTAACGCGTCGCGGGGCCAGAGCCGTAGCAGCGCGCCTCCATGGCCTCCGCCAGGGCCTCGGCGCGCTCGAGGGCGCGCACGGTGACCGGTACCACGAGGGGCAGGTAGGCGCGGGCCTTGCGCAGGGGTCCGCGGGCGCCCGTTCCGAAGTCCGCCCCGCGCGCTGCCTGCGCCTTGACCACCGACTCGAACTCTCCGGCCACTATGGGTATGAACCGGAAGGCGACCGCTACGGTCAGGGCGAAGGCGCGGGCGGGGAAGCCGAGCCGCGCGAGCGGAGAGAAGAGATCCTCGACGCCGCGAGCCGTGTCGCCCTCGCTCGTGACCGAGGTGAAGAGCTCGACCGAGGCCATGATGGCCAGGAAGCGAAGCGCCATCATGCCCACGGCCCCGAGCTCCCGGAGGGTCAGCGATACCGGTCCCAGGGCCGCTATCACCGCCGTGGTATCCCCGGGCCAGGATAGGAGAGCCTGGAAGGCGGCCGCGAGGCCGAGGAACGGGAGGAGGGGCGCGACGCCTCGCAGGAGGAAGCGTACGCCTATTCCCGCGAGGAGGGAGAAGAGTAACGGCAAGGCCGCCGAGAGCCCAACGGCCGGCGCCGAGCGAGACAGGCTGGCGACGGCCATCAAGGCCAGGAGCCAGAGGTACTTGGTAGCCGCCCCGAGGCGGTGGATGGGCGAATCGGACTCCACGTAGCGTCCAACCGAGACGCGGGCCATGAACTCGAGTCCCTTCATGGCCGCCTCCCCTCGCCGGCTCCGGCGAGCGCCTCGCCGTAGGCTGCTCTCAGGGCATAGGCGAAGGGGCGTTCGAGTCCCCAGGCCGGATCCCAGGCTTCGCCGAAGATACGCTCTGGCGGACCGGCCGCCGCCGCGGCGCCGTCGGCCATGACGACGACGAGGTCGGCGAGGGCCGCCTCGTCCATGGAATGCGTAGCCATGACGACGGTACCCTCGCGCCCGAGCGCCAGTGCCAGCACCTCCTCGCGCGAGGCCGGGTCGAGGGCCGAGGTGGGTTCGTCGAGGAGTAGCGCCTCGGGCTCGAGGGCCAGGACCGAGGCCAGGGCCAGGCGTCGCTTTCGCCCGCCGGAGAGGGCCCTCGTCTGGGCATCGCGGTAATCGTCAAAGGGTAGCCCGGCGGCCTCGAGGGCCGTACGGACCCGTTCGACGAGGGCGGCTCCCTTGAGCCCCTGGTTGCGCGGCCCGAAGGCCACCTCGTCGCCCGCGTAGGGCTCGAAGATGGCGCTCTCGGGGCGCTGTACGGACAGGGGGGCTCGCATACGCAGGGCTCGGAGGTCCGCTGCCGGGTCAGAGCTGCCTACCCCGAGCGAGCGTACCGAACCCGAATCCGGAACGGCCAGGCCGTCCAGGAGCTGCAGGAGGCTCGACTTGCCAGAGCCGGTACGCCCGACGAGGGCTACCCGCGAGCCGGCCGCGACCTCGAGGGTTACGCCGCGCAGGGCCAGGCGCTCGCTCTCCGTCCCCGCCAGGTAGCGCATGGTCGCCTCGTCGAGCCTGAAGGCCGGTTCGTCGGCCGTCGCGCTCGCCCGGGTGCCCGTTGCGGTTCCCTCGCTCGGATGGGCGGCCCCGGCGCCCGCGGCGCCCGCGACGCCCGCGGCGACCCGCTCGAGCTCGCGCGGGCCAACGCCGGCCTCGGCGGCCCGCCGGCCGAGCGCCTCGGCCTCCTCGCCCGGGACCGGCTCGAGGCCCAGGGCCAGGGCGGCGGCATAGGAGCGAGGAAGGCCCAGCCGGAGGCTCGGCCCGAGCCCGGAGGCGAAGAAGGCCGCGGGCGTTCCGTCGAAGGCGACGCGCCCCCCGTCCAGGGCCAGGAGCCTCCTCGCGCGGGCGGCCTCGTCCATGTCGTGGGTAACGTGCACGACGGCGATACCCGAGGCCGCGAGCTCGTCCATGAGCCCGAGTATGTCGCGGCGTCCCGCGGGGTCTATCATGGCGGTCGCCTCGTCGAAGGCGACCAAGCGCGGCCTCATGGCCATGGCCGCCGCCACGGCCAGGCGCTGCTGCTGGCCGGCCGACAGGAAGCGAGGCGCGCGCGCGCGCTCGTCGTAGAGCCCCACCGCCTTAAGGGCCAGGGACACGCGCGCCCGCATCTCGTCGCGGGGCACTCCCAGGTTCTCGAGGCCGAAGGCCACGTCCTCTTCCACGATCGAGGCTACGATCTGATCCTGTGGGGACTGGAAGACGAGGGACAGCGCGCGCCGGGCGGCCCGGCGGCCCTCGGCCGTCGCGGGATCGGCCCCGGCCACGCTGACCGCGCCCGGGGGCGGGACGCAGAGCCCGTTCAGGCAGCGCACGAGGGTACTCTTGCCCGAGCCGTTGGCGCCGACCACGGCCAGGTAATCGCCCTCGCCGAGGGTCAAGGAGACGCCGCTCAAGGCCGGCTCGCCGGCCGAGGGATAGGTATAGGAAAGGCCTTCAACCCTTACGAGTTGCATGCGCGCCCCGAACGGCGCGCGAGGAATGGTCTATGCACGGTCACCTCGCGTCTCGGTCCGTCGAGCGGATCCAAGCGTTCAGGGCAAAGGTACGGAGGGCCGGGCGCCTTGTCAAGGCTAGCTTCGGCGAGCGCGTATTCGGCGGGCTAGGCCTTGAAGATCTCGACGAGCCGCGCGCAGGCCTCGGAGGCCACGGCCACGAGGTCGTAGGAGCCCTCGCGGAGGCACCAATCGTAGATGGTACCGCGGGAGAAGCGTAGTACGTAGGCCACGACGTAATCGGCGTCCGGCTCCGGCCGTAGCTCCCCCGCCGCCTGCCCCTCGACCACGATGCCGCGCAGTATCCTCGGCAGCGAACGCTCCGCCGACACGAAGAAGCGCGTCCCGAACTCGATCTGGGCCTTGTAGACCTGCCGTATGAGGTCTATGCCCATATCGACGGCGTACTGCATCTGGTGGGCGACGAATTCCACCATGCGCCCCGAGGCGTCGGGCGCCGCGAACCGGCCGGCGACGCGCTCGTCGAAGTAGCGGTCGCAGAGGGCGTAGCCCTCCACGATGAGATCGCCCTTGCTCTTGTAGTGGTGGTAGAAGGAGCCCTTGGCGACGCCGGCGCACTCGCAGATGCGATCGACCGACACGCGATCGAAGCCCTCCTCGCCTATGAGGCGCCAGGCCGCCTCGTAGATGCGTTGCCGCGTGTCCCTCGCCTTGATATCCCTGCTCGTCGGTTCGCCAAGCGCTCGTGCCATGCGCCTTACAGTAATCCCGCGTCCCTCACCTCGCCAAGCCCTCGGTACGCTCATTGCGCTTGCCAGAAGCCGGCATGAAGGGTACAATGCCTTTGACCGACTACAGTCGGTCAAACTATATCTATTATCGATCTCAGCAAGGAGGTCATATGTACTCCCCGACCATGCGCCTGACCGACGAGGAACGAGCCGTCCTCGCGGGCAACTCGGGCGAGGCGAAGCGGAAGGCCATGGAGACTATCGTGCGCTTCGGCGACGTCTTCGGCGCCGACCGGCTCGTCGACCTCGACCACGGCGTCCACCTGGTCACGTCCTTCGGCATACCGCTCCTTAAGCCCGTCTTCGATATCATGGACGAGCTCATCGAGGCCGGCTGTAAGACGCCCGAGCCCTTCACCGCCGACCCGAGGCCCTGCGACTTCGCCAACGTCCCCGTGGGCCTCGTACCCCGCATCGTGTTCACCAAGGTCATGTACGCCAAGCAGAAGGCCTACGAGGCGCAGCTGGCCAAGGTGGGCCTCAAGGACGGTAAGGCCTTCACCTGCGCCTGCTACTTCGACGAGGTCGGCAACATCCCTAAGGAAGGCGACATGCTCGCCTGGGCCGAGTCGTCGGCCGTGGTCTACGCCAACTCGGTGCTCGGCGCCCGCAGCAACCGTAACTCAGGCGTCCTCGAGCTGCTCTGCGGCATAGTCGGCAAGGCGCCTCGCTTCGGCTTCCTGACGGACGAGGGGCGCAAGGCCTCCTGGATAATTGAACTCAAGACCACGGCGCGCCCCGAGGCCCAGCTCCTGGGGAGCGCCATAGGCATGCGCGTCATGGAGGACGTACCCTACATCCGCGGCCTCGATCGCTACCTGGGCGGGGAGCTGAACGCAGACGCCAAGGACTACCTCAAGGACATGGGCGCCGCGACGGCCAGCAACGGCGCCGTGGGCCTTTACCACGTCGAGGGGCTTACGCCTGAGGCCAAGGCCCAGGGCGCGGCCCTCGTCCGTAAGGACGCCAGGACCTACGTGATAGACGACGCGGAGATAGCCCGCGTCCGCGCGGCCTACCCCGTCATGTGGAAGGACCCCGACGCCCGTCCGGAGCGCTGCTTCATAGGCTGCCCCCACCTGTCCAAGGCCCAGCTCTACGGCTGGCTCGACACGCTCGAGGCGGCCCTGGCCAAGGCAGGGCGCAGGCGCCTCGCCATACCGACCGTCCTCACGACGGCCCCGGACGTCGAGGCTGCCTTCCGCGCCGACGAATCGGCCATGCGCCGCCTACGGGCGACCGGGGCGACGGTCTCGGCCATCTGTCCCCTCATGTACATGAACAACCCGCTCTGCGGCAAGAAGCCGGTGATAACCAACTCCAACAAGCTGCGCACCTACACCAAGGCGCGGTACTACGCCGACGCGGAGATCGCGGCCCTGGCCGCCGGAGGCACGCTATGAAGAAGACCTTCAAGGGTAGGAGCGTCGTTCCCGGTAGCGTCCGGGGCGAGGCCGTCGTCTCCCGCCAGGGCTTTAACATCCTGGCCTCGCTCCAGCGCGACCTCATGGGCAAGAAGGGCGTCGTCGCCTGCTCCGACCAGAACAATCCCGAGGTCTTCGGCAAGGCCATCTCGGGCAAGGTGCTGTGCCTGCCCCAGACCATAGGCTCGACCACCGGCGGCATGGTGCTGCAGGCCGCGGCGGCCCTGGGCAAGGCGCCCGCGGCCCTGCTCTTCTCCGAGCCCATAGACTCGCTCGCCGCCGGCGGAGTCATCCTGGCCAAGGTCTGGAACGGTACCGACATCGTCACCGTCGACGGCCTCGGCAAGGACTTCCTCGCAGCCGTGGAGCAGGGTCACCGAGTCAGTATAGAACCGGACGGTACGGTAACCATAGAGTCGGCCTCGCGAGGCCAGAAGGAGTGAATCGATGGCTACGGCAAGCGAACGAGTCGCGTCTGTAGTAGCCGAGACGGGCACCTGGTACGAGAAACCGGGTAGGCTCGCCTGCGGCAAGATGACGCGGAACCTGTATCCCTACACCTCGATATTCTCGCCCATCAGGGTCAACGGGGTCACGATCAAGAACCGCCTCGTCATGGCGCCCATGGGCAACATCAGCATGGCGGAGGAATCCGGCCGCCCCAACGCCAAGATGGTCGAGTACTTCACGGCCCGGGCCAAGGGCGGCGTGGGGCTCATCACCTCGGGCCTCGTGCCCGTGAGCCACGGCGTCGACCCCACGGTGACCGAGCTCGGGGACCTCTCGTACTTCCCGCGCATAGACCGCAGCCGCACCGTCTTCGCCGGCTGGCGCGACATAGCGGAACGCTGCCACGCCCACGGCGCTCGCTTCTTCATCCAGCTGACGCCCGGGCTCGGCCGCGTCGGATCGCCCGAGTGCCTCCTTAATAAGCATAAGCTCCCGGTCTCCGCCTCCTGGAACCCCAACTTCTACATGCCCATGCTGCCCTGCCGCCCGCTCACCGACGGCCAGGCAAGGCGCATCATCAAGAACGCGGGCCAGGCCGCCGCGGACGCCAAGGCGGCGACCATAGACGGCGTCTACCTCCACGGCCACGAGGGCTACCTCCTCGAGCAGATGACCAACCCCGCCTTCAACCGCCGCAAGCTAGGCGCCTTCGCCGACTGGAAGGCCTTCGGCGTGGCCATGGTGACGGAGATCCGCCGCCGCGTCGGCCCGGCCTATCCCATCATGTACCGCATAGACCTGTCGCTCGCCCTGAACGACACCTACGGCAAGCGCCTCGACACGGTCAAGAGCCTCAAGAAGTTCAAGAACGAGCGCACGCCCGAGCAGACGCTCGAGTACATGGAGGCCCTCGTCGCCGCCGGCGTCGATCTCTTCGACGTGGACCTCGGCTGCTACGATAACTGGTGGCTGCCGCATCCGCCGGGACCGATGGCCCCCGGCTGCTTCCTCGAGGTGTCGCGCATCGTCAAGGAGCGCTTCGAGGCCAAGCAGGTCAAGTCCAACGCGGGGCTTCCCGTGCCGGTCGTAGCCGTAGGCAAGCTCGGCTACCCGGACCTGGCCGAGAAGGCCCTGCGAGACGGCGATTGCGACATGCTCATGCTCGGCCGGCCACTCCTGGCCGACCCCGACTGGCCCAACAAGGCCTTCGCGGGCCGCGTAGAGGACATAGTCCCCTGCATCGGCGACCAGGAAGGCTGCATCAACGAGTTCGTCGAGGGCGGCCACCCCCAGTGCGCCGTCAACGCGCGAACCGGCTTCGAGGACATCCTGGACGGCTCGGAGCTGGCTCCCGCCGCCAAGCCGCGCAAGGTAGCCGTTATAGGCGGCGGCCCCGGC
>CAZNNA010000029.1:10456-17381 GCA_964573825.1 uncultured Treponemataceae bacterium | reverse complement strand
GACTCGGCGAGGCCTCTCAGGTAGGAAGCCCTGGCGGAGCCCTCGGCGGCCGCGGCGGCGAGAGCCAAGGCCGCCGTCCGCTCGGGAGCCTTGGCCGGGACCCCGGGCTCGGCGAGCACTGATTCCGCCTTAGCCAGGGCGAGCGGCGCTCCGCCCCTCGCGAGGGCCGCCCAGCCCTCTATGATCACGGCCAGTCGCCGGGTCGAGGCGTCCGGCGCGGCGAAGCTAACCGCCGTCGCTAGCCCCGAAGCCGCGTCGACGTCGCCCGAGGCCAGCCGACAGGCGGCAGCCGCCAGGAGGCTCCGGGCGTCGGCGGTTCCGGCGACGGCCTTGGCCGCGGCCTCCCAAGCCGTCGCGGCCTCAGGGAATCGCCCGAGGAGCTCGAGGGTCGAGGCTTGATCGCTCAGCAAGGCCTTGCGGGCCTGCGGCTCGACCGCGGCCTTGGCGGCCTCCCCGAGGAGCCAGGCCACGTCGGGTAAGGACTCGAGCGCCGCCGCCTCCTTGGCGACGGAGGAGGCATAGCCCGGGGCGCCGGCGGCGGCCGTAAGCCGAGCCGAGGCCGCCTTGGCGGGTTCGCCCTGGGCATGGGCGGCGAGGCCGATCGAGGCGAAGGCTACGAGGGCTGGGAGCGCCCGGCGACAGCGCGGCATCTGCGAGTATCAGGTAGCCGAGCGGGAGGAGCGCTTGCGAGGCTTGGTCGCGCCGCGGGGACCGCCGCCCTCGGGAAGCACGTCCGGCGGTAGGGGCTCGTCGTCGCCAGGCGAGGCCGAATCCTCGGCCGCGCCCAAGGTAGCGTAGCGCCTCGGCGCGCGCGGCGACGGCGCGCGCGGCGACGGCGCGCGCGAACCCCGGGCTGCTTGCCTCCTCCCCAGCTCCACTACGAGGGCGGACAGGAGCCCGAGGAGGTAGGCCGAGAGGATGGTCACGATGACCGGTACGCCCCTGAGCGTGATGAAGGCCAGGGAGATATCGCAGCGGTTCTCGAGGTTGAACCCCACGAAGAACAGCGCCGCGGTTATTCCCGCTATGAAGGCCATCAGTTTCCACGGCATCATCGTACCTCCTCCGCCTTGAACGTGGTTCCGGATACGCCGACCAGCCTGACCCGCGCGAAGGTCCCGACTCGGGACGACGGCGCGCCTTGAGGCGCGCCTTTAGGCGACCCGCCGGGGAACACGGCCATGAGATCCTGGTCGGTCCGGCCGACGAGCTCGTCGCGTCGGCGCTTGGAGGCGCCCTCGACGAGCACGGTAGCCTCCGTACCTACGAGCCCCTGCATGATATCCCGCGACAGCTCCTTCTGGAGCGCCATGACGCGGGCCAGCCGCTCCTTCTTGAGCGCCACGGGCACCTGGTCGGGCATCGCGGCGGCAGGCGTGCCTTCCCTGGGATTATAGTAGTACATGTAGGCGTAGGCGAAGCGCGCCCTTCGCATGAGCTCGAGCGTGGCCTCTACGTCCTCCTCGGTCTCCCCGGGGAACCCTATGAGAATATCGGACGAAACGGTCAGGCCCGGTATGCTCGATCGCATGCGCTCTACCAGGTCGAGGTAGCGTCCCGCGGTGTAGCGGCGGTTCATGCGCTCGAGTATGCGGTCCGAGCCGTGCTGGGCGCAGAGGTGCACGTGGCGGGCGAAGACCGGGTAGCGCGCCAGGACCGCTACGGTCTCAGGCGACAGGTCCTTAGGGTGGCTGGAGACGAAGCGAAGGCGACCGATGCCCGCGGCCTGGGGCGCCTCGGCTATGGCGGCTAGGAGCCCCGCGAAGTCCAGGGGGCCGCCCGGCCCTTCCCAGCGGTAGGAGTTGACGTTCTGCCCGAGGAGCGTTACCTCCCTGACGCCGGCGGCGCTTAGCGAGGCGAGCTCTCCGAGTACGGCGGCGGGATCCCTCGACGACTCGCGTCCCCGGACGTAGGGCACGATGCAGTACGAGCAGAAGTTATCGCAGCCGTGCATTATGGGTAAGAAGGAACTGAACGCTCCCGGCTCTCGGTGCGACGGGGAGAAGACGTAGGCAGGCCTCTCCTCGATGGATCCGAGCCCGCGCCCGGCCTCGACGGCGTCGAGGATGAGGCCGAAGGCGGGCTTCTGGAAGGTTCCTATGACGTAGTCGACAGCCGGCGCGCGCTTCCGAAGATCGTCCTTGAGTCGCTCGGCCATGCAGCCGACGACCACGAGGCAGAAGGGACGCTGTCGCTTAAGGGCGGCGTAGTGGGCAATCCTGCCCCAGGCCCTCGTCTCGGCCGTTATCCTGACCGAGCAGGTGTTGATGACGACGAGGTCCGCGGTAGAGGCATCGCCGGCCGCCAGCCAACCCCGCTCGACGGCGACGGCCTCGAGCGCCGCCGACTCCGCCTTGTTCATCTGGCACCCGTAGGTCTCTAGGAAATATCGCATGCTACCCTTCGTAGACGAAGCGAGCGGCCGTAGGCTAGGCCGCTCGCGTATCGAGGCTATCGAGCAAAAGGGACTAGCCCCTCGACTTGAGCCCCTTGGCGAACTTGATCAGGTTGAAGATGCCGTAGCCGACGAGCCCTATCCCGGCGGCGCCGAGCAGGAAGCCCGTGAGCCCCTTGAGGACTATCGAGGAGAGGCCCAGCACGCCCGCGCCCATCATGACCGTGCCGGTCGCCTTATCGGTGCGGTTTCGCCCCGCCACGCCCATCACGCCTAGGACTATCAAGGCGCCTCCCAGCACCCAGCCCACCACGGGCAGGTGCAGGAGCGAGTTGAAGACCATGAGGCCGAGGCCCGCGCCCGTCGATATGACGCCGCGCATGCCGTTCTTCCGTACCTCGCCGGTCTCGGTCGGGAAATAATCGCTCATCGTTGTTCCTCCTAATCCGGCCGCCGCGCGCTTCCTCGCCCCCCGTACGGGCGGACGATCTCATTCGAGTCAAGGCGACGCCGATCATCAACCAATATACCGAAAGCCGGGGTGCAGGGTAAAGCCGCCGTAGTCGCCTCTGCCTTAACCCATGCCGTACTCGACCAGGGCGTAGGCGGAATGGTTATGGATGCTCTCGAAATTCTCCGCCTCCACGCTGAAGCGGGGAAAGGCTCCGTTGGCCAGGAGCTCGGTATAGACCTCGCGCACGACGTCCTCTACGAACATGGGGCGCTCGAAGGCGCGCTCGGTCACGTACTTCTCGTCCTCCCGCTTGAGGAGCGAGTAGACGTCGCAGGAGGCCGAGCGCTCGACTATGGCCACGAGGTCCTCGATCCAGAAGAAGGGACCGAGCTTGACGCGCGCCTTGACGACGCCCCTCTGGTTATGGGCCCCGAAGTCGCTAATGGCCTTGGAACAGGGGCAGACCGTCTGGACGGGCACCTGGACGGTAACCCAGAATTCCCTTCCCGAGGCCGAGGAGGAGCCCTCGTAGGAGCAGTCGTAGCGCATCATCCCCTTCTGCCCGGAGACAGGCGCCGACTTCTCGATATAGTACGGGAAGTGCAGGTCGCAGTAGGCCGTCTCCGCGTCCAGGGAGGAGCGGAGCTCGTCGAGCATGGCCAGGAAGCGCGGCATGGACAGGTCCCTGCGGTGCTCGTTGAACACCTCTATGAAGCGGCTCATGTGCGTGCCCTTGAAGTCGTGGGGCAGGTCGGCGTAGAGGTTGACCGTGGCGGTCGTGTGCTGGAGGCTATTGGCCTTGTCGAGGACGGTGATGGGATAGGCCAATCCCTTGACGCCGACCTTCTTGATGGGGACCCGGCGCTCGTCCCGCATGCTCTGGATATCGACCATGGCCTTCTTCGGGGGCGCCGGCGCGGGGGCGCTCACGCCGCCCCGGCCGCGCGCTCGGCCGACTCGACGGTATTGTAGAGGAGCATGGTGATGGTCATGGGACCGACGCCGCCGGGGACGGGGGTTATGGAGCCGGCCACGTCCTTGACCGCGTCGAAGTCCACGTCTCCCGCCAGCCGCCAGCCCTTGGCCTTGGACGGGTCGTCGACGCGATTGACCCCCACGTCTATGACGCAGGCGCCGGGCTTTACCATGTCTCCCTTTATGAGCTCGGGTACGCCGGCGCAGGCTATCAGTACGTCCGCCCGCCTCGTATGCTCGGCGAGGTCGCGGGTACCGGTATGGCAGACCGTGACGGTGGCGTTGACGGACTTGCGGGCCAGGAGCACGGCCAGGGGCTTGCCGACTATGTTGGAACGCCCGACGACCACGGCGTGGGCCCCGGCCGTGCGGACGCCTGCCACCTCGATGAGCTTGAGGACGCCGTGCGGCGTGCAGGGCAGGAAGCAGGGCTCGCCTATGACCATGCGCCCGAGGTTCTCAGGCGTGAAGCCGTCGACGTCCTTCTCAGGGGAGATGGCCTCGATGACCCGCGACTCCGAGACGCCCTTGGGCAGGGGTAGCTGGACCAGTATGCCGTGGACGGCCGGGTCCGAGTTGAAGGCCCTGACCTCCGCGACTATCTCGTCCTCCGTCGCCCCGGCGCCCAGGCGGCGCTCGAAGCTACGCATGCCGAGCTCGGCGCAGGCCTTCTCCTTGGCCGTGACGTAGGAGACGCTGGCCGGGTCCTCCCCGACGAGCAGGACCGCCAGGCCGGGCACGACGCCGCGCTCGGCCAGGGCGCGGATGCGCGGACCGAGGCCCTCGCGCACGGCCTCCGCTAGTTTCTTCCCGTCCAGGATCGTCGCGGGCATATCGGGTTCCTCCCTTGGCGTGGCTCGGCCACGAGCCTACGATACTACGGGGGACGGGCCCGGGACAAGCGAGGCGTTCCCTAGGCGCGGCCGAGCCCGTCCACGTAGCGCCTGAGCCGGGATACGCCGTCGGCGAAGGCCTCGGGCCTGAGAATGAGGCTCAGGGCCAGGCGCCCTTCCCTCTCCATGTCGAAGAAGTAACCCGGCTGGACGGCCAGGCCCTCCGCTTCGAGGAGGCCGAGGGCGGTCTCCTCCTCGCCGCGATACCGCGGTATGTCCACGAGAGCGGTCCAGCCCCCCTCGCAGCGGAGGAGGCGATAGGGAGACCCGGGACCGCCG
Organism: uncultured Treponemataceae bacterium; assembly: GCA_964573825.1. Classification (GTDB taxonomy): domain Bacteria; phylum Spirochaetota; class Spirochaetia; order Treponematales; family UBA12059; genus SZUA-370. Next base: position 12,385 of record CAZNNA010000029.1, on the reverse strand, counting down.
AGCAGCGTCCCGGCCGCCGCCAGGTTATCCGCTAGCCGGGTTCGCACGCCCCTGACGAAGGCGTCCGCCTCGCCGAGGAGGCTCGGAAGGGCGTTCATGGCGGGGGCCCCGGCCGAGAGGTAGGCGTCGGCCACTATCTCGAGCCGAGCGGTCGCCTCGACCCTCTCGGGCGTCGGCCCGGAGACGCGGATCCAGCCCAGCTTGAGCTGGGGCAGGCAGAGGAGCTTGGATAGCCCGTCCAGGGCGAAGGTCAGGCAGCCGCCCTCGCCCGCCAGCCGCCGAGGCCCCTCCCCGGCCGGTCCTTCGACCGCGTACGGAAAGAACACCTCGTCGGCTACGAGGGCCATGCCGAGCTCGGCGCAGAGGCCTACGACGGCCTCGCGCTCCGACTCGCGTACGTAGGAGCCCGTCGGATTGTTAGGGTTGATGAGTACGATCGCCTTGGCCCGCTCGCGCCGGGCCGCTCTCCGCAGGTCGTCGAGGTCCATGGACCATCCATGAGGGTGGTCGTACTCGAGGCGATAGGGAACGGCCCGAACGGCCTCGAGCCCGGCTAGCGACTCGAAGAGCGGGTATCCCGGGCTCGGTACGAGGACGGCCTCGCCGGGATCGCAGAGTAGCCTGAAGATCCAGCCGTAGGCCTCCGACGTGCTGGCGCAGAGGAAGTAGTCGTCCGGCTCGCCGCCCGCGATCGCCGCGAGGGCCTCCCTCGGGCGGCGTAGGCCGCGCGGGTCCGGTTCGTAGCGGAGGCTCTCGGCGTTCGCCAGGGCCGCGAGCACGCCCGAGGGCGCCAGGCCGTGCCGCGTAGGATTGGAGTCCGACAGGTTGAGCGTAGTCCGGCCCTCGGCGCGTAGCCGGGCGGCGAGGAGGCTCAGGTCGTTGGCCCCGATGCGCGGCCCGAGCCGCCCGGAGAAGTTCATGGCTATGCATAGCAGAAAACGATAGTGGGCATCAAGGATGCGTACCCCGGCGTCGCTCGCGCTCGATTATGAGCCTGTCGATTCCCCGCCGCGCGACATAGCGCCTCACCTCCTCCTGGTACTCGGCCCTGGGCCTGAGCGGCGGCTGCTTGAGGAAGATAGCCGTGACGCAGGTGTCGTCCCAGCGTCGACCGGGGTACACCTCGAGTATGGTCAGTCGGATCCCCGAGGCGGGGCTCGGTAGGTCGATGCGATGGAAGGCCACCAAGTCCTCGAACTCGTACTCCAGCCTGAACGATCCGTCCAAGGCGCTCACCTCTACCCGCCTAAGCCTATTGTTATCCTTGTAGAGATGCCTGCGCGTGACGTCGACCGCTCCGTTGAGCACCATGAGATGGTCGGACGGCCTCGAGAAGCGCAGCTCAATGGTGCCGCCGATGCCGGGACCGTCATCGCCCTCCGCCCAGAACATCGAGCCGTTATTGAAATTCAGGTCTGAGTCGCAGTAGCTATAGAAAGGATCGAGCATCCTAGCCTCGCCGTAGGTGACGGTAACGCCCCGTACGGTCTCCGTAAGGCGCGACCAGGCCGAGACGGCCTCGATGCCGTCGTCCCATAGGCCGGGGGCTCCCTCCCCCCAGCTACCGTCGTAGTCGGCGAAGGCTCCTAGCTTCGTAGCCATGAACCTGTACATCCGTTCGGGCCCGCCGTAGAAGTAGCTGCAACCGTAGCCGTCGCCCGTCAGTACCCCTTCCGGGCGCTCGTAGCACGCTCGCCGGAGCGGTATGACGACGTCGCCGCCGGCTATCATGAGGAGCGGCTCGATAGCCGGGTCCAACCCGGCGTCGGCGTAGCGATAGCCGTCCTCGGCCACGCGGAAATCGCGCGGAGCGTAGACGGCTACCCTGTCGGAAGGAAAGAATAGGTCGAGGACGATGTAGCCGCCGTACGACGCCCCCAGCAAGGGAAAGGAGTCAGCCGAGTATATGGATCGCAGGGGCGGCAGGTG
>CAZNNA010000029.1:5798-10356 GCA_964573825.1 uncultured Treponemataceae bacterium | reverse complement strand
CCGAGGTCGACGAGGTCGGTCGGTATGGAGTAGCCCCGTACGAGGCCCCAGGACCTTAGGTAGGCGAAGAGGCGCTTATATTCCTCGTTCGCGGCACTTCCGCTCCTATGCACTATGCAGCCGTCGCTCGAACCGTAGTCGGTATCGTGGAACAGCCAGCGATCCTCGAAGGCGTGGCCGGGTCGCCGCCCGTCGGCGCCGATGGAGTCGCCCGCTATGGTCCTGGCGCCCGCTACGATCAGGATATCCTGATCCTCAAGCGTCGCGGAGCCGCCGAAGGACCAGCGCATGGAGAAGCCGCCCGCGGCCAGGGTGTCGGCCTGCAGTACGGCGCCGGTCGGGGCTCGATAGGGATGATGCGTCCCGATGGGACGACCGTACCGGTCGAGCTGGCCGTAGGAGTTATCGACTGAGTTCCATACCCCCGGGGCGACGAGGTCGGCTACCGACTCGCCCGTATCCAGATCCCACTTGGTGAACACGATGCGCGTATTGCCTTGGGCCAGGTCTCCCTTCGCGCCGTCCTTCCAGACCGCATAGGCGCCGTGGCGACGCTCTATGCCGCAGGTGATGGCGAAGCGCTCGTAGAGCCCGCCGCCCAGGGCGCGGACGGCCGCGGGACCGGGCAAGGGCTCGCCCGACAGGGTGAGCCCCGTCCCCTCGCCCTCCCAGGCCCCCGACTTGGCGTTCCAGACAATGCCCGCTCGCTTCATGAGGGCCTCTCCCAGGAGCCGCTGCCGCTCGAAGGGCCCGAGCGACGCGAAGAGCCGCGCGGCGTCGCCCGGGTTGGCTCGGAAACCGCGTATCTCGGCATCGTCGAGATCGAGCACGTCCCTGAGGGTCTGGTCGTCGTAATTATCCAGGGAATCGAGCCTCGAGCCAAGGAGTTCCATGGCTCGACCCTCGCCGAGGTAGCGTACGAGGGCCGCGGCCACGGAGCGTTCCGCGGAGCTACCCTCGACCTCCTGCCACCGCGAGTCCTTGCCGTCGTCGCTCGCTACCGCCATGAGCAAGCGCCTCTGGTTATCGTTAATGAGCCGGCCGTCGGCGAGCAGCCTCCAGTGATCGCGGCCGGTATCGTAAGCGCCGATGACGAGGGCCAGCCTCGCTGAATTACCCGCCTCGCTCTCCCTCAGGGCTGCAAGCTCGGCCAGCTGGGAAGGGCTCAAGGCGCTCAGCTCGTAGGCGCGGGCGAGCGAGCCCAGGACGCCTATATGCCCGACGACGGCTCGCGCCGTCTCCTCTCGTTGCGCCTCGGCGCCGTCGTCGACGCCGTTCCTATAGGCCTCGTGCGCCAGCGCGGCGTTGAGGCCGAAGCGGGAATGGTCGCGCAAGGCCTTCCGGCCCAGGACGATTGTATGAAGCCCGCTCGCCTTGTCGTACTCGGTTATGGCGCCGTAGTGAGCGTCGGGGTTCTCCGCGACGAGGGTCTGCCCTACGCGGACGCGCTCGTACAGGTTGCGCTCGTCGCTCGCGAGGCCGCCCTCGGAGCGTAGCGAGCGAAGCGCGCTAGCGAGCCTAGGGTCCTTGCCGAGTCCGGCGGCGACGAGCTCCGCGTTGACGCCCCAGGCCTCGAGGCCGCCGGCCGCCGCGGTCAGGGCTCCGAGGCTGACGTCCGCGCCTCCAGAGCCTACGGCTAGCCTCGCCCCGTCCTTGCCTAGGCGTAGCTCGAGCAATCCTCCCTCGACAGCTGAATCGCCCGGACCGCGGAGGCCGAGGCAGCCGATATCGAGCAGGTTAAGGCAGGCCTCGCCGCCGAGGGCCAGCTTGAAGGCCTCTCCCGAGAGGCTTCCCGCCAGGCTCGATAGCGCCCTGCCTCCATCGTGGAGGCGCCCGGTAAAGCCCTCGAGCCCGAGGTCGAGGCCGCCCGAGACGACCGATCCGAGCATGCGTCCGGAGGCGGCCAGCAAGACGCCCCCCATGCCCCTGGACATGGCCTCCGGCGACCAACCGAGCCCAATGAGCCTCCGCTCGCCGCCCTCCCCCGTCTCGTAGCGTAACTCGAGCGCTCCCAAGGCGCTGCCGGCGCCCCCCGTCAGGAGCGCGACGCTCCCCTCGATCGTAGCCAGGCCCAACGCGGCCGACAGCCCGTCCCTTCCGGCCAGGCCTCCCGCTAGCCCGCGAGCGAGGAAGCCTTCGCCGGAACCGCCGAAACCGCCTACCAGGCCCGAGCCCAGGAGGCTTAGCGCCGAGGATCCCGCCTTGACGCCGAAGGACAGGCCCGCCTCCTCGAGCGTCCTATAGCCGTCCACGACATCGAGCGCTCCGAACGCCAGGTCGTCCGACAGGCCTATCGCGGTTCCGCCGAGGAGGGCGGGTAGCGCGGCGCCCCCGGACAGCGATCCGGCGAGGATACCGACGCCTAGGTCAACGAGCCCCCTCAGCGTGGGAGCCTCGAAGGCCCAAGCCCTGTCGTCCCAGAGCTTCCTCTCGTAGACGGGCTTAGAGGCCTCCGCCCAGCCCTTGCCCTCGCGGAGCGCCCATCGCAGGTACGAGCCGACGAGGCGCCCTAGCTCCCCGAGTCCCGGGTCGATGAACGGATCGACGGAAGGAGCGAGCTCTCCCCCGCGCAGCACCGGATCGTGCCCCAGGTGCGTCCCGAACGCGCCCGGTTCGATTACCCTCGCTATAGGGTTATCTACGTCGTCTATGTCCTCATGGTAGCGATAGGGCACCTCGACTTCCTCGCCCTCGCCGTCCTCTCCTTTGCCTCGCCGGACGTAGACCGTGCGATAGCCTATGCGCTCCACCTTCTTCTTCTGGTAGAAGGTCCTCGTCCTGGCGGCGACGGACGCCGCGTCGTCCCTGTCCGAGTCGCAGCCGAATAGCGCCTCTCCCCTGGCCCGGACCTCGGCATGGGCGGCCGCGACGAGCCCCCTGAGCGATACCGCGTCCAATCGTAGGAGGCGCCCCTCCGATAGGTCGGCCTTGAGCGACCACGGTCCCGGGTCGAAGGCCCTGTAGGCCTCGACGCTAGCGCGCTCGGTAATGAAGGATCGCCCGAGGGTCGCGTGTACGACGACGTCCTTGACGTAGGCCCCGCCTTCTCGCTTCCAGTCCCCTCGGTTGAATAGGCTGTCCATGCTACCGGAAAAGCCCTCGTTCGCCCGCCTGATAGTCTCCTCGAGCTCCGCGACGGCTTCGGTCGCCGCCTTGCCGGTCGCCGACGCGAGGAGTCGCGCTTGCATGCTCGCGAGCCGCTCGCTGGAGCGCCCCGACAGTTCGGCGGCGAGGGCCTTGGCGGAGCCGGAGTCCCAGGCACCCTCGATAGGGACCCGTCCGGCTCTACGCAAGGGAGCCGCGGTCGTATCGTTAACGGAGACGAGCGCAGACTCCAAGCTCTTCCAGGCCTCCCGCGTCAGGGCTAAGGCCTCGCTAGCCGCCTCGGCCGCCCCGCAGCGCACGTCGAGAGACGAGACGCCCTTGGCCTCGGAATAACGGGCCGCTGACTCCGCATCCGCGCCTACGCATGCGAGCAAGGCTCCGGAAGAGGCGCCAGTCGCGACCTCGCCTGAGTCGACGGCCCAGGCGAGCCTAGCCTCGTCGAACTCCGCCATGCGCTCGTCCCAGGCCTCGGCCTTGGCGGCATACTCGCGACGGTAGCGCGAGTCCCAGGCCGCCGCTCCGGAACGAAGCGACTCCTCGCCCCTCGCGTAATCGGCTCGACCGCTCTCGAGCGAGCGGTGGAGCCCCGCGAGCCACGAGTCTCTCTTATCGGCGAGCGTACGGCGTTCAGCCTCCCATCCGGCCTCGAGGATAGCCAGCTCGGCCCGCGAGCGGGCGGCGCCGGCCCTGCCCGCCAGGCTAGCGTAGGCGGCGAGGGAGGCGTCGTCGCCGCCGGCGATACCGGCCGCGACGGATCCGGAGGCCAGGATACGGACATGGCGAGCGAAGGGAACGCCTGAGTCGAAGGCCCCGCGAGCGGCCTCGCGGAGCGCCTCGGCGTCGGCTTCGCCTGAGATGAAGGCCTCGAACGCTCGCTCGAGCGATGCCTCGCCGCCGACGCGGGCCAGCTCGGCCGCCTCGTAGGTCGCCTCCACGGCCCCGAGCCTCGATTCGACCGATAGGGCGCAGTACCGCTCCAAGGCAGCCAAGGCCTGGGCGGCGTCTGAGGGAACGTCCGCGCCCGCCGCGAGCATCGCCCCGTACGCTAGCGCCAGGGCCGGGACCGAGGAGGGATCGACGCGAGAGCCGGCGGCCAGGGCCGCTTCGAGGGCCGCCGGGTCGCAGGCGCCCGAGGCGGTGGCGCCCCGAGCCGCAGCCAGCCTAGACCGAGCGGCGTCCAGTCGGGCGCCGGCCGCCATGGCGGCCTCGGCCTCGGCTATCATGGCGCTCCGCGACGCGTCTCGATCGGCGCGTAGCTCCGCCATCCTGGGCGCCAGGAACCTCGCGTCCAGGTCCTTGAGGCGATTGGATTCAGCCATGGCGAGCGCCATGAGGCCGAACTGCAGCTGCGAAAGGACGAGGAGGGGCGGACCGGCGGGGGTCCAGGATAGGACGACGCCTATCGCGGCCGTCGCCAGGGCGCTTACCTTGAAGGCCTCGGCCAGCTTGTACG
>CAZNNA010000029.1:0-5788 GCA_964573825.1 uncultured Treponemataceae bacterium | reverse complement strand
ATTCCATGGCGTCCTGAAGAACGAGTCCCTCGGCATGCCCGTACTCCGCGAGCCATGCGGAGGCCTCGAGCCCCCGGGTCGAGGACCGGGCTCCGCCGGTCAGCGTCATGATGGTTAAGAACTCGAGGTCGGCCCGTTCTCCCTCGCCCATGGCTAGCCACGCGGCTTCCCGCTCCCGGGCCAAGGCCCCCGCCGCGTACGCGTCGAGAAGCTCCGCGCAGCTCTTCCCTTGGATTCGCTCCTGGCCTACCGTCGCCCTCAGGTTTTCTGCCCGAGCCGACGAGCCCGCGAGGCCGGTGAAGCGGGGATTGGCCGCCGCCAGCCTAGACACCAGGTATTCCCTAGCCGACGCCCAGGCCTCGTGCCGCTCGGGATTCGCAAGGTAAGCCTTGGTCCTGGCGCACCAGCCCAGCAGTTCCCGTTCGTAAGGGCTCAGGCCACGCTCGGGGCCCGAAGCCCGCTCCGGGGCCTCGCCCCCGAAGTAGCCCGATAGCCTTGAGGCCATGCCGGCATCTACCGCCGTCAGGCTGAAGTCGGCTCCGTAGGCCAGTCCCAGCCTACCGTCGGCGCCTATCCTGAGGAAATCCTTCCATCTCGCGGACTCATCGCTCGGAACGGAGTAGCCCTCGTAGGAGAGCGCGGGGGCAAGGGCTCCGGATCCCTTGCCGAAGAGGGTCTCGAGGAGGGCCCGTTGGGCCGACGCCTCGGCCTCCTCGGCCCTGGCCGTCTCCGTGCCCTGAGCCTCCCTCGCCGCCGCGACTAGGGCGAGGAGGCGGCAATCATCGTCGTAGGCCGCCGCGGCCGCCGCGTAGCCGGGGCCGCCGGTCGAGGCCGCGGCGCGGCCTTCCAAGCGGCGGGACTCCAGGCACGCGCCGACGATCGCCAGCGCCTCCTCCGCCCGCGAGCGCGACGCCTCGGCCGCCGCCAGTTCCTCGACGGGATCGCGCCAGGTAGAGGACGATCCTATCCGAGGCGAGCCCGTCTCCGCGCCAGACCGGAGATAGGGATTCCGAGCCCATCGGTCTATCGCCTCTTCCTTATCCAGGGTCAGCCGCGCCGCGTCGAGCCCGTCGTAGGCCTGCGCCGTCGCCGCTTCCCGTCGGTCGTAATCCCTCCCGGCCAGCGACAGCGCGGCGCCCGCTTCCTTATAGTCCGCTAGCGCCTTCTCGTACCGCGACCCGGCGTCGATCGACGCCGCCTTGAGTCTCTCGAGGGCCGCATGGCTCGCGGAGCCACCCGCCGTCGCCTCCACTACGGCGCCGAGCCTCGCCAGTTCCGATTGAAGGGCCCGCGCCCGGGAGCCGAGCGCGAGGCTACGCTCCTTAGCGCCGCGATGCTCGGCCGCTAGGCCTAGCGGCTCCTCGGGTAGGCGAGACCTATCGATGGCGCCGTACGGATCGTCTCGCAGCTCCTCGGCTATCGCCGCGAGCGCCCGCCTGCGATCGCCCCGCGTCCCTGGCAGCGACCAGGCGCGCAGGGCCTCCTCGAGCCTAAGGGCCGCGAGAACGGAACGAGCCGCCGCGTCGGAGAGGGAGCCTAAGGCGTCCGCGCCCGGTCCCCGCGCCTCGCCGGGAAGGGAGAACGGCGCGAGCGCGGAAGCGAGCGTCGAGCCTTCGGCGTCGGGAAGGCCCTTCGGGGCGACGTCCCGCACGGCGAGACGCCAATGGGAGTACGAGAGGGAGGAGCCTTCGACATCTGCGTACGCCTTGGCGACGGCCTCGGCGTAGGCCAGCTCGTAGGCGGCCTCTCGCTCGTGGACCTCCTCGGCATGGCGCCGTTCGCCGAGCCGCTGGGCCAGCCAACGCATCGCCGGATCGTCGAAGCCTCGCCGTACGCCTTGCCCGCGGGCCTCGGCTAGCGTATCGTCGAACTGCCCGGAGTCGGAGGCGCGGACCAGGGCCAGGCCAAGCGAGGGGTCCCCCGAGCCGGCCTCCCGTGCCCAGGAGAGCGAGTCGCCCGAATAGGGTCCGGCCCTCCCGAGCGCCGCGCGCCGAAGCCGGGCGATGCGATAGGCCCTGTCCGTCTCCGGGGGACTACGGGAGCCGGAGGCCGAGTCCAGGGCCTCCAGGTCGCCCGACAAGGCGAGCGAAGCCAAGTAGTGCGCCGCCGCCTGTCCGGCGTAGGGATCGCCCACGAGCCCCAGGTAGGCCTCGGCGAGCAGCCCCGCCTCGTCGCGCCTGCCCGGCGACAGAGCGAACCCTCCGGCGCCGCGCAGCCCGAGCGCCTCGATCGCCGAGCTCGATCGAGGGTAAGCGCCGAGGGCGGTCGCCTCGGAGCCCCCCAGGGTATCGACGATGGTGACTCCGAGGAGCCGCTCGGCGACCGAGGAGGCGCCGCCCATGGCTCGCCGCAGGTCGTCGCGCAGCGCTCCGAGCGTCCCTATGGGTTCGGCCGCTAGCTCGTCGATCCGCGTCGCGACGAGCTCGACCGACCACGCCGAGGTTAGCCCGCCCGAGGAATCGCGCAGGAGGGCGGCTTCCAGGAGCGTCTCCATGACGGCGCCCGCCGTCTCGCCCTCGCTACCGTAGTAGCGCTCCAGCCAGCTAGCCTCTCCCGCGGGGCCGCCCGCGCGCAGGGCCGAGACGCCGGATCGATCGCTCGCGCCGAGGCGACGCAGCTCCGAGACGAGGAAGCCGCCGGCGCCGGAAGCGACGGCGTGGAGTCGCGCCGCCTCCCGGGCGCTAGCGATGACGAGGCTCGCGGGGAAGCCTTCCCACGCCTGGGCGAGGCGGGCCTCGAGCGCGGCGCCCGAGAGCTCGTCCGGATCCCTCATCGAGGCGAGTGCCGCGTTGACCTCGAGGCGCTCGGCGGCCAGCTCGGCCGCGCGGTAACGGTCGCCGGCGTCCGCGAAGCCGAATCGCTTTCCCGCGACGGCCAAGGCCGAGGCGAGAGGCGAACCCTCCGGCCCGCTCCCGGCGGCCGCACCGGAGGCCGTCCCGGCGAGCTCCAGCGCCAACTCATCCGCCATGGACTCGGCGAGCTCCCGGCGGAGCAATGACTCCTCGGCCTCCGGCCAGCCTCCTTCTCCGAGCGCCTCGGCCAGGACGCGGACCCGTGACTCTCCGCCGTAGAGGGCCGCGAGTCGGCTCGACGAACGGTCGAGGGCGGCCCTCGCCGCGAGCGCCTCCGCGCGAGCCAGCCGGGCTCGCTCGATCGCTGAAAGCGAGGCGGAATGAGACGCGGCTATCGTCGCCGCAGGTTCCGAGGGACGGTTGAGGGATAGGGATACCTCCCGCGCGGCGGCGTGCCCGAGGACGGCCTCACGCCACGCCGCGATCTCCCGCGCCACCCATCCCGGCGCTAGGCGCGCCGCCTCCATCGTTCCGTCGAAGAAACCGCGAAAGGCCGACGAGGCAGCGCCCGCCCCGCTCTCCGTCGCGGCCCCGTTCCCCATAGCCGCCTCGAGAGCCGCGGCTACCTCGCGGGGCCTCGCGAGCCGTCCGTCCGCCGAGCGCGAGAGGCCGATGGACGCAAGCGCCCGGTCGATGCGCCCCAGGGCTTCCAGCCTACGGGCCTCGGCGAGAGCGGGAGCGGCGCCTCCGTAGCGATCGAAGGCGGCCAGGCGAGCCCGGGCGTCGTGCGAGGCAGAGGCGCCCGCGAAGACGCCGCCCAGGTCTAGGCCGCCGTCCGAGAAGCACCCCCTTCCGCGCAGGAAGGCCGCGGCACGGGCGTTCTCGGAGGCGAGCGCCCGGAGGCTACCGGCCATGGCATGCGCCCCCTCCGCCCTGCCATCCTCCAGTATCCTCAGTATGGCCTGCAGGGCGCCTACCGCCTCTTCATAGGCCTTGCCGCCGGCCTCGGCTCGGTAGCCCATGACGATGCCGATCGCCGCCAGCGCGGAGGCATCATCGGCGGCGGCTTCGCTACCGATGAGCTTTGATATATTATTATTACATTCATGCATGCGCCTCAGCGCTTCCAGTTCCAGCCTTGCCCTGGACTCCAAGTCGGCCCGTTCCTCCAGCTCGGCGTCCCTCCTAAGGGCGCCTGAGAGGCCTCCTACCGATTCGGCCGTCGCGTCGCCATGCGGGGCGAGCGCGTGCCATTCGTCCAGGCTTAGCGCTCCGATCAAGGCCAGCCCCTCGAGCCGCGTGGCCAGGGCGAGGTCCCTCCGCCTCCGCTCCCCGAGCGCTATCGACCTGGCCGCCAGCTCGAAGGCCTTGTCGGCCTCCTCCATGAGCCCGGGCGGCGAGGCGGACGCGAGCCGCGCCTTGGCGGCCGACAGGGCGTTGAGGACCGCCGCCGCGGGGTCGCCCGGCTCGAGCCCGTAGCTCGCCGGATCGAGGGGATCGAGTCCCGGCGACGGTTCCGACCTGATAGCCCGGGCCGCCGCCGCGAGGGCCGAGAGCGATGGCTCGCCCGCCTCGCCCGACACGGCGCCTTCCAGAGAGGTTCCCGCCTTCCATTCCGCCAAGGCGGTTCCGTACTCGCCGGCCAGGGCTATCTCCGCGGCCGCTAGCCTCGCCGCGGCGTTACCGCCGTCGCCCGCCGACAGGCCGTACAGGTCGACCAGTTCATCGTAGCGCGCGCGCAGCTCGCCTCGCAGGTAGGCGCGGTCCTCCCCGGAGGCCAGGGCCGATAACGCCGTACCGTAGGACTCATTAGCCGCCCTCAGGGCGGCCTCGGCCTCCGAGAGGCGCGCCGAGGCCCCTTCGACATCGGCGCGGGCCTCGCCCGCGATCGCTCCCGCCGCCTCGGCTTCCGCCCTCCGCCCTTCGTACGCGGCGAGGGCCGCCGCATAGGCGTCCTTGGCAGCCTCGAGCCGCGCGAGCCCCTCTCCCTCCGTCGCGCGGCCGGCGCTCCTATCGACCGCGTAGGCATGGACCGCCTCGGCCACGGCGACGCGACGCCGCCAATAGGCGGCCTTGGCCTCCAGGCGTAACAGCGCGGCCGCTCCCTCGTCCAGGACGGATGGCCCTAGGCTGGCCTCCAGGTCCGAGGCGAGTCGAGCGCGCGCCTTTTCCGCCTCGGAAAGGAACGAGGCATAGGCCTCGAGGCACGATCGCGCCTGATGGATGCTCCGCGCGCGTTCCGCGTCTTCGCCCGCGGTAATCGCGGAGAGCGCCGCGAGCGCGCCCGGATCCCTGGCCTCGGGAGCCCCGGCTCCCAGCCTCGATAGCCAGTAGGAGGCCCGATCGGCGCTCTCCTCGGCGGAGGCCCTCGCCCTACGGTAGATATCCACCCAGGCGCTCGCGGTCCCCTCGCCGTCCACGGAGCGCTCGAGCGCGCCCCTCTCGAACTCCGCTCGGGCTTCCCTCACGCGGGCGGCTAGTTCCAGGCCCGCGCGCTCGAAGGCCAGCTCCCCGGCCGCCAGCGCCGAGGATAGCCTCGCCTCCCAGGATCGACGCTCCCCGGCGAGTCGCGCGAAGGCCTCGGCCCAGGCCTCCCCGCCCTCGCGGAATCCTCCGCCCGCCTCGCGTTCCCAGGCCATGCGCCGCAGGACCAGCGATTCCTCGGCCGATCGCCAGGCCGCGAGCCCCCGGTCGAACTGAGCCTTGAAGCATTCGAGCCAATCGGCGCCTACCGCGCGGAGCGATTCCTCGGATACGGCTGCCGCGTCGGGGACCGACGGGTCGTAACCGGTTCCGCCCGCCCCCGCGTCGCCGAACGCGGCGTGGAGATCCGCGAGCCCCCGCTCGCATCTCTCGCCGACGCTCCGTAGCAGCTCGTCTGCCACCGCCGAGGCGGTCTCGGCCTCGCTGCCGCGCCTCAGGCTCCAGACGTCAGCCGATCTTCGCGCCGCGAAGAGGCGTTCCTCCCTCGAGGCCAGGGCGGCGAGCTCGACGCT
>CAZNNA010000028.1:0-17445 GCA_964573825.1 uncultured Treponemataceae bacterium | reverse complement strand
AGGGCGAAGAGGCAGCGCCCCATGTCGAACTGCGCCTTGCCGAGGTACTCGGAGCCGTCGCCGGAGTCGACGATGGCCTTGAGCGCCTTGAAGGCGTCCTGGTACTTCTCCTGCGAGAAGAGGCTGACGGCGTTGTAGTAATCCTTGGCCACGTCGGAGAGCGCGCCGCCCTCGGAGGGGCGCGCGGCCTTGGTGGCGGGAGCGGCCTCGGGAAGGGGCGCGGCCGAGGGGCCGGGTTCTCGGGACGCCGAGGCCGCGGAAGAGGCTCCGGCGAGCGGGGCCGGTCCCTTGCCGTCGCCGTAGCGCGCGAGCGCCGCCTCGGCGGTCTCCAGGTAGCGGCCGGCCTGCTCGGCGAGCCTCCCGGAGGGATAGTAGGTCAGGTAGCGGCCGAGCACGTAGCGGGCCTGGGAATACATGCGGTTCTTGAGGTAGTACTCGCCGGTCTTGAAGAGCCCGCTCTCCGCGTTGACGGCGGAGGGATTCTCCATGAGGTTCTCCACCTGCTTATGGATATGCCTGAGCTGGTTGGAGAAGACCTTGAGCATCTTGATGATGATCCTCGTGTTCGACATCGAGAAGGCCTCGAACTCGGGGACGGAAAAGGCGAGGACGTTGGCGTCCTCGAGTACGACGGCGTTCTCCTCGCGGGGATAGCGCCCCAGGGCGCTCTTGACGCCGAAGAACTCGCCGGTCTGGATGATCTCCCGGATAAGCTTGCCGGTCTCGATGTCGTTGTAGTTGAGGCTCACCTTGCCGCGCTGTAGCACGAATATCTTATCCCCGAGGTCGCCCTGGAAATAGATAACGGAATTCGCGCGGTACGTCCCTACTTTGGGCATCGTTTCCCCATCGATCCTGAATTGCGACCCGGCCCCGAGAGGCCCCGTCGCTTGGACATTATAGTATAGATCACCCGATCAAGCCATGCCGAAGGTCAACAATCGAACGGCAGGTAATCGAGGTGCTTCTTAAAGCCTACGGCCTTTCGTATCTCCTTGTAAAGCGAGGCCGGCTTGCCCTTGACCCGCAGCGCCCGGCCCCCGACGCTCACCGTCTCGTAGGAGACATCGCGAGGGCAGGCCTCGCCGAAGCGCTCCTCGGCCAGCACGGGCACGCCCGAGACGGACAGGAACTGGATATCCTCCATGGACGCCGAGGCCAGGTTCTCGTAGGGATCGTCGACCTTGGCCTTGAGTACGAGTACGTCGGCGTACATGCCGGGCTCCAGGGCGCCGATCCGGTCCTGCATCCTGAAGGCCTTGGCGGGGTTGGACGTGACCATGGAGAAGATGGACTTGGCCGGCAGGTCCTCGCCGTACATGCGGCGATAGCATTCGCGCCCGAACTTCATCTCGGCGAGCAGGTTCGGCGAGCCCGTGGCGGTGGAATCCGTGCCTATGGCTACGTTGACGCCCGCCTTGAGCAGCTTACGTATCTTGCAGGTCACGTTGAACATGAAGTAGTTGGATGCCGGGCACCAGGACACCGACGCGCCGGCCGCGGCGGTCTTGGCTATGTCGTCGTCCGAGAAGCCTATGCAATGGATGAGGACGTCATGGGCGTCGAGGCAGCCGAGGCGCTCCAGTATTCCTACGCCGTCCTGGGACTCGGGGTCGAAGCCCTCTTCCAGGTGGGTTATATGCGGCCAATCGCGCTCGAGGGCCCGCTTGTGCTCTATCTCGATGCCGTCTCCCCAATGGAGGTCGAAGGACGAGCACTCGTGGGAGAGGCAGTACTCCTCTATGGCCCTGATGGGCAGCTTGGGTAGGTAGGCGCCGTTGATCTCGTGGGGGAAGTGATCGTTGGCCGTGGCCACGCCGGAAAATAGGTTCTTGTAGGCCGACAGGTAGTACATCTGCTCGACGCTGATGTTGGAGCGCTCGTCGAAGACCGTGGACGACTTGAGGTCGGCGTCCCAGGGAGCCCAGTTCAGGTAGAACTTATCGTCCTTGGGGCCGACTCGAGGCAGGTAATTACCCCGGAAATGGTCGTGGACGTTCACGAGCGCCGGGTAGACGTACGAATCGCCCTTGAGGTCGAAGGAGACTCCGTCAGCCTTGGCTGACAGCACGCCGCCGGCGACGGCCACGGAGGCCTTCCTGCGTATAGAATCGCCGCTCGCGACGTCGGCTCCCTTGATCGTATAGGTAATCACTCGCGTCCATCCTTGCCTCGGCGCCGAGCCGCGAAGCTAGCTCTACAAGCGGCCCTGCCGAAAACCCTACGTTGGCTCTTATTCTATTTCGGCTTCTTTACGGTAATTATTTACCATGAATAGCGGTCCGTTACCACTCCGCGAGCGGAAAATCGGCAGCGTTTACGGTGTACAATCCGCTATCGATACATTAGAATACCACGATAGTACGCATTAGACGCTAGAATTATAAAAGCCCCGCGCTCGGGGCGAGCTTTTTAAGGATGAACCATGATCAATATTAGGGAATACGAGCTCCTGTCCATGGAAACGGGAGCCTATAGGGACATTGAGCTGGATATCCTTAAGGAGGCCCTGGCCACCTGGAAGGAACGCCCGGGGGCTCCCTTCGAGCTCATCGAGCTGCGCGACGGGACCGTCCTCGCCGGCTTCTGCCTGTATTACCGTTCTCCCAACACCGACTATACCTTCGACGTCCACACCTTCGTCGTAGGGCGCGACTATAGGAACAAGGCCGTGGGGCCCCGTCTCATAGAGCTCCTGGAGGAGCGTATCAGGGAGAGCTGCCGCTTCGCCGTCATACGCATCGAGACCTCCCGGGTCAAGGAGAACTCGGTGGGCGACTCGTTCTTCCAAGGCATCGGTTTCCAGACCATAGGCCATATCCCCTCCTTCTACGACGCGGAGAACGACTACTACATTTACGTCCGGGCCGTCTCGGCCACGGAGGCGGGCAAGCCCGCCGAGCCCCTGACGGAGCCTGCGCCCAAGGCCCGGGGGACGGAGGCGTAGCCGTGATCGTAGCCGCGATAGAGGCGGGCGGTACCAAGTTCGTCCTGGGACTGGCCGAGGCGCGGCCGGGCGGCGAGGCTCCGTCGATACTCGAGCGCTACCGCGTACCGACGACCGATCCGGAGTCGACGACGCGAGCCGCGGCCGCCTGGTTCGCCGAGGCCTCGGCTCGCCGCGGCAGGCCCGAGGCGCTCGGGCTCGCGTCCTTCGGGCCGCTGGCCGGCCGCTTCGGCGAGGCGGGATGGGGACGCATCGGCCCCACGCCTAAGCCGGGCTGGTCCGGCTTCGACCTGCCCGGCGCGATCGGCGAGGCGCTTGGCCTCGGGCCGGCGGTCGATACCGACGTCAACGCGGCGGCCCTGGCCGAGGGCCTGTGGGGAGCGGCCCGCGGGCTCTCCGACTTCGTCTACGTGACCGTGGGCACGGGTATCGGGGGCGGCGTCGTGTCGGGCGGCGCCTTGGTACACGGGGCCGGCCACCCGGAGACGGGCCACGTACCGGTGCCGCGAGAGCCCGGCGACGATTACCCGGGGCGCTGCCCCTTCCATCGATCCTGCCTGGAAGGCATGGCCTCCGGGCCCGCCGTGGGCGAGCGCTGGGGCGCGCCGGCCGAGAGCCTGCCGCACGATCACCCGGCCTGGGACCTGGAGGCCCGCTACCTGGCCTCGGGCTTCCTGCCCCTCGTGCACGTGCTGGCGACCGAGCGCATCGTCCTCGGCGGGGGCCTCGGCTCGGTGCCCTGGCTAGCGCCCCTCGTGCGCGCCCGCCTATCCGAGCGCCTGGCCGGCTACGCGCCCCGCCTGGACGAGCCCGGCGCCATGGACGCCTTCATAGTACCGCCGGGCCTAGCGGGCGACGCGGGCCTCCTCGGGGCCGCCGCGCTGGCGCTGGGAGCGGGTATAGGCTGAGGTCCCGGCCTTCGTCGGCTCGCCCGGGCCCTCGATGAGGCACCCGCCTACCAGGGCGGGGCCAGGGACACCCTGGCGCTGTCGTCTATGGTACCGGGCACCTTGTCCTGAACGAAATAGTTGACCCAGGCTTCGGGATCGTCGCCTGCCTCCAGGTAGCGCTCCAGGGTTGCCCGGGGTACGCGCAGCTCGAGGCAGGCGTCCCCGAAGGCGTACGATACCCTATCGGAGACCTGGGTCCAGCCGGTATCCTTACCGACCCCTCGATTGCTGGCCTTGATGACCTGGCCGTACCACTCGCCGTCTCGATACTCAACCTGGCACGAGAAGGTGACGCGGGAACCGTCGTCCTGCTTCCGCCCTAAGAGCCGTAGCGAGTATACAGACTTGACGCCGGGCCTCTTGGCGGGGCGGCCGTCGGCGAAGTCGAGGCGGGCGTAGAGATAGCGATCGTCCTTGGCCAGGTAGGCGGCCGCGATATCGGTCCCGGGCTCCCCCGCCAGCCTGTCGTCGCCGGGGGGATCCGTTATGGCGGGCGCGATATCGCCCCAATCGCCCGGTTGCCCATCCACCTTGGGAGATCTCGCCGCGAGCGCGAGCGGGGCCGCCTTGGCCTCGGGCGCGGCCTCCTCGCGTATCCAGGTTATCTCCATGCGATTGCTCACGCCGGGCTTCGCAATCTGGACGGTACGCTCTATCCGCTTATAGCCTGGTTTCTGCAGTTCTACCTTATACGAGCCGAGCGGCAGGGCATGCTGGTTGCTTTCCGGCAACGTTCCCACGTAGAGCCCGCCCACGCTCAGGTAGGCGCCGGACAGGTCGTCTCCCGTTATGTATAGATAGCCGAACTGCGCCGAGGGCCGCAGGACCACCTCGACCGACTCGCCGGCCCCGGCCTCGAAGGATACCGCCGGGCTCGGTCCGAAGCCGACGGGCCCCGAGCTCGATCGCGCCGTATGCTTACCGGGCGAGTCGAGCGCTAGCTCGATCGGGGCCGCGCCGACGTGCTCGCCGTCTACCCATACCTGGACGTCGGCCCCCGGAGGGTCGCTGACGATGCGCACCCGAGCCGGCGACGGCCGCAGGCTAAGGCCGACGCCGAGCGGCTCGCCCCCTAGCGGCACCTCGAAGACCGTTCTCCCCGGCTCGTACGAGCCGAGGCTAGCAGTCGCCTCATGGCTACCCGGCCTTAGCCTGCCCGTCCAGGGCGAGGCGCCCACGGGCTTACCGTCTATGGCGAGCTCCGCCCCGGCGGGCTCGGTGCTAACGGTGACGGAAACGGGCGAGGGCTCGAGCCGCGCCTCGATGGATAGGCTCTGCCCGTCCTTGCCCTCGACGAGCTCGACGAGGCGCTCGTAGCCCGCGAGGCTGACGACGAGCTCGTGGCGGCCGGGCCTCCAGGCCTCGAAGCGGGTCGGGAGCCGCTGGGCCGCGCCGCCGTCGAGCGACGCGGCGGCGCCTCCGAGCGCGCAGGCCACCGAGAGGCTGAAGGCGCCGCTCGACGCGATAGGCGCGAGGAGGGCCTTGCGGCCGTGGACGGCCGCGAGGCTCAGGCGGACGCCGGGGGCCTTGGCCGCGGCCTCGGCGGCCTCAATCGCCGCGTAGGCCTTGGCCGCGAGCCCCTTGCGCCCGTAGACGCAGGACAGCGCCAAGTGCAGGCCAGGCGCGACCCGGCCGGCCGCCGCCTCGGCTGCCAGGGCGGCCGATAGGGCGGACTCGATCTCGTCGAGGAGGCCGGCCTCATCGAGCCCGGCGAGGACGGCATCGAGCGCGGCCAGGTCGGCCTCGCCGGAGGCCTCGAGGGCGGCCGAGACGGCGGCCCCTACGGCGGCGACGGAGGCCTGCGCGCGAGCCGCGCCCTCCGCCTGCGACGGTTCGGGTTTCGGTTCTATAGCGGGAACGGAAGCGATGGCCTCGATGCCTCGTGACTGAGGCGTCTCTACGGCGGGAGCGGGACGAGAGCAGGCGCTCATCGACGCGCCTAATAGGATTACAGCCAGCCCGAGTCGTGCCTTGGTTGCGACCGCGGCATAATTGCCGATATAAAAAGGCATTATCTGCTCCTTTACTGCCGCTCGGAATCCCTGCGGCATGGCCCCCGTTACATCGTCGCCCCCAGGTACTCCTCGTGCTCGCGTATCGCCTCGCCTATGGCCTCGAGGGTCGCCGCAATGGCCTCGGCGTCCAGGGCCTCGGGCTCGAGCGATAGGTAACGGCCGAGCCCGGCCCGCGCCTCCCTGAGGAGCCCGAGCCGCCTGGCCGGGTCCTCCTCGGCCTGGGCCATCACGGCGCAGAGGGTACCGCCCGCCAGGGCGGCCTCGGCATGCCGCTCGTCCAGGGCGGCTGCCTCGCGGTAGGCGGCCAGGGCGGCCTCGATATCGGCGCCCGGGCCGTAGCGCTCGCCCGAGGGAGAGAACTCGTACGACAGGCCGACGTGGTACAGGGCGTCGGCGTCGCCGGGCTTGAGCTCCACGCAACGGCCGAGCAGCTCGCGGGCCTCGGCGTAGTCGCAGGCGTCCAGGCGCAGGAGGGCCAGGTTATAGGCGGCCCTGTGGTCGCTTGGGTCCAGCGCCACGATGCGGCCGTAGGCCGCCTCGGCGCGCTCGGGACGCCCCATGGCGAGGTAGGCGTCGGCGAGGAGGTGCTGGGCCATGGTAAAGGACGGATCGCGGGCCACCGCGGCCTCGAGGAGCTTGACGCGCTCGGCCTGGTCGGCGCTGGCCAGGGAGCGGTTATAGAGGCCGTAGGCGTCGACGTCCTCGGTAGGCCGCGAGGCCAGGCGCTTGAGCTCGAATTCGTCCATGCGTATGGCCAGCGCCTCCGCCACAGCGAGGGCGGCGGCGTCCTGGAGAGAGAATAGCTCCTTGGGATAGGCGCCGCGGAACTCCCGGGCCAGCGCGACGCGGCCGGAGTTGACGTGCACGAGCCGTACGTTACAGGCGACCGAACCGCCCGACTGCGACACCGACCCGAGGAGGGCGTAGTCTATGGACACGACGGCCCCCGCCCGCGCCAGGGTAGAGGAGTCGAAGAGCCCGGCGGCATCGCGCTCCAGCTTGAGCTCGGAGGCGAGCCTATCGAACTGCGAGCGCTCGAAGAGCCTCACGCGCCTGAGGCCGACGAGCTTGGTGGTCAGGGCCTCCGAGAAGCCCTCCCCGAGGTAGGCGCAGGCCGGCTCGGCATGGGTGCGGAACGGCATGACCGTCAGCACGAGCGCCCGGCCGTCGTCGCCCGAGGCCTTGCCCTGGGCGACGGCCTCCTGGCCGATAGGACCGAGGACGCAGGCGAGGGCTACGGCGATGACCAGGACGGGCCGCCCCGGGACCGTCACGAGAAATCCCCCTCCACGAGCTCCGCGAGTTCCTCCTCGATATCGAAGATGTCCTCGACATCGCCGTAGGCGCTGCCCGCGTAGACTATCTCGGCCGTCTCCACGTCGACGACGCGGCAGGACAGGCGGACCTGGGACCCGACTATAGACGCTTGACCGAGGAGGACGTAGCGCGCCCCGGCCAGCTTGCCGACCCTGGCGGCCGTGCCCGGGTCGACGAGCCCCCCGAGCGACAGCTCGAGCTCGGCCACGACCTTCTCGAGGGCGGTCCGCTCGAGCGGCTGAACGATGCCCCCGCGCAGGAAGGCCTCGGTCAGCGCAGCCGGCACGTCGGAGGCCAGGGCCTCGTAGCCCGGGACGCTCCCCTTGACCTCGAAGTCGAAGATGGCGAGCCGTATCGCCTCGCCGGCGTAGGCCTCTCCATCGGCCTCGCCGTCGGGCGTAGGGCCGTCGCTCACGCAGGATAGCGCCAGGAAGGCGATAGCGGAGGCGATAGCCGCGAGGAACCGCGTCTTTCTCATACCTAGTCCTTTCTCGCCTCTTCGGGCGCCTACAGCATCTTGATATAGAAGTTATTAAGGTTGGTAGATATGGAATCATTAACCGAAACGGAGAGATTCATCTCGACGACATCGCGCCCTATAGCGGAGCGAGGGACCCGCATCTCGATATAGCGCTCGCTCGTGCGGCAAGACGCGCCTCGCGTATAGGTCTTATCCCTAACGCTGGAATTCCAGGCATCGAACTTCACATGGTACGTCGTGTCGCGCCGAGGATTATATACCGCCAGTAATGCCCCGTTCTTGGATCCACGTTCGTCCTCGGAGTTATAGAGCTGCAGCTGGTACCCGCACCCGGGTACCTTGCCCTCGGGACACTCGATAAGGCCGTAGAGGTAATCGCTGTCGTAGGCCAGGTAGACCGCCCCGACCTTGCCGGCGTTGCCCTTGGGCCAGGACGACGGCGAACCGGAGCCGGGGATAGGCGCGACGCCGTCCCAATCATCGGCCTTGCCATCGATCTTGGGGCTCAGCCTCGAAAGCGCTATCGGATCGGAGCTCGGGGATTGCCTGGGAGGCATGAGCCGCATCGGTCCGGAGAGGAAGCTCTCGGTTCGCTCGAAGACGGTCCTTCCCGCCGCGACGACCTTGACGGCATGGGGCCCGACGGCGAAGTCGACGGGCCCGAAGGGTACGGTACCGGCCTTCCGGCCGTCAACGTAGACCGTCGCGCCGTCGGGGAAGCCCCCGCTCGGTGCCGACACCGAGCTCATGGCGTTAGCCACGTCGATCGTCAGCTCTCGGTCTTCCCCGACGGCGAGCACGACGACGGCTAGGTCCCTCGCCTCGTAGACGCTACCGTCCGGCGTCCTGTAATAATCCGACGAGACGCGGTACTCGCCAGAGGGTAGGTTGTGCATGACCAATGGAAGCGAGCCCACGTCCATGTCGTTTACCTTGATGGGGAGCCCGGCGGGATCGCCCGCGAGCGCGAGCGAAGCCGAGCCGTATACCAGGTCCTTGAACACGGACACGGGCTCGGAGCCTATGCCCAGGGTTACTTCCTCGCTCGCCGCCTCGAGCCCGCTCAGCGAGAAGTCGAGCCGATAGTCTCCCGGCTCTACCGTCCCGTTCCAGGGCGTCTCCCCGAGCAAACGGCCGTCGACGGAGACGGCGGCGCCCGGCGGATCGCTCTCGACGGTCAGGGAGACGGGAAGCGGCACGGGCTCAGCGACGAGCTCCAGGGCGACTCCGTCACGCGCCTCAACGGTCTCTCTCCAGGGAGCGTAGCCGGAACAGGTAACGACAACCTCGCGGCGCCCCGGGCGGAGGGCGACGAAGCGAGCCGGCGCGGGTTGGGTCTGTCCGCCGTCAACGCTCACGAACGCGCCCGCGACGGGGCTACGCACCGCAAGAGAGCAACCGCCCGCGACGGCCGACAGCAAGGCCTTGCGACCGTGTACCGCGGCCAGGCTGAAGCGTACGCCGGGCGCCTTAGCCGCCTCCTCGGCGACGATCACGGCTGCATAGGCCTTGGATGCGAGCCCCTTGCGCCCGTAGACGCTCGCTAGGGCCAGGTGGAGCCCGGGGGCGGCCCGTCCCTCGGCCCTAGCCTCCGCTATGGCGGCGACGAGTCCCGCCTCGGCGTCATCGAGGCGCCCCTCGGCGGCCAAGGCCTCGACGACCCGATCGAGCCCATCAACGTCTTCGTCCGTCGTCGCGGCGAGGGCCGCTCGTACGAACCGATCGACGTCGCCGAGGGGAACGGCCGTCGCCGGCTCGGGGACGATCGTCTCCATGGCGGCGACAGTCGCGGCGGCTGGCTGGACGGCGGTGGGAGCGGCGACGGTAGGGCTAGGCGGGCGATCCCCGCGGGAACAGGAGGCGGCGAGGCATAGCAAGGCGATGACGAGCATACCCTTCAGCGTACGGCACTTCGTTATCATGGCGCCCACCATTCTCGGTCCGCATTCCGTAACCGTCAAGCGAGGCCGTCGAGCGCGGCGCGGGCGGCGGCCAGGAGCGGAGCCGACGAGACCGGCGAGCCCGTAGCCTCCGTCATCCAGCGGTCTGGGCAGAGGCGCCCTAGGCGGCACATCCGGCCCATGGCCCGGCCCACGGGTCCGCCCGACATGGCGGCCTCTACCTGGAAGGCGATGAGGTGCCCCAGGGCATAATCGGGCAGGTACATGGCTAACTCTATCATGTGGGCGTAGGATCCCAGTACCAGGCAATCGCGACGGCCGAAGGACTCGGCGAAGTACTCGTTCCATACCGAGCGCGCGATATCGATGGCCGCCTCGCGCAGGGCCCTCGCGTCGCAGTCGGGATGGGCGTACATCCAGCGCCAGAGCTCCATGTCGACGAGGCCGACGCCGGCCATCTCGCAGGTGACCCAGAAATCCGATAGGACCGAGGGCCCGGTAGGGGCGCCCTCGATACCGAGCAGTTCCAGGTCGCGGGCCTGGAAGACGAAGGCGAAGGCCTCGGTAAAGGCGTTATTTGGCACGCCGGCCAGGAAATACTCGTCGATGCCGTGGAGGGAGAAGACCTGCTCGACGTTATGCCCGAGCTCGTGACAGGCTATATTGTAACCCTTGTAGTCCATGCCCTCCGGGGGCACCCTCGTCCGCAGGCGTACGGAATCGGAGCGCTTGGCCGCGGGCATGGCGTGGCCCGAGCCCCTGGACGGGTCGACCTCTATGCGCTCGGCGAGCCAGTCGGCCTCGGCCGGGGCGAAGCCTAGCGCGCGTAGTATGCGCGGGATGTCGGCCTTGAAGGCTCGCGCGTCCGGGTAGCGCGCCCTGGTGATGGCGTCGAGGGCCGACTCCGACCGCGATGAGTCCGCGGCCCAGCCCTGGTACCAGACGTCGAAGGGCTCGAGCGGCCGCCCGAGCCGTCGCGACAGGGCCCGCGCCGCCCGAGCGAGCTCGGGCGAGGAGAGGACCTCGCGGAATAGCCGCCCGACGGCGCGCTCGGAGAGCTCTCGCTCCACGTTGAACTTGCGAGCCACGAGGCTCGGGTTGTCCGGGCACCAGAGATCGTACTCGCGCTCCGCCCGGAAGATGGCCAGGAGGCGCTCGTAGCGTTCGTCGCCCTCCGGCTCTGCCCGGGCGGGGGCTGCCGCGCAGGGATCCCATAGCAGGTCCCTGGAATCGTAGAAGGCCTTGGGCACGCGCCCGGAGACGACGCCCTCCATGGCCGCGTAGAGGAGGCGCTGCCGCCGCAGGCAGTCGGGCTCGGCGTAGAGGGCCCGTATCTCGTCGCGCACGTTCCAGTGCATGAGGAGCCGCTTGCCGTCGGGGAAGAGGGCGCCGGAGTCGCCGTCGCGGAGGCGGGAGGGGTAGAGGTAGCAACCGGCGACGTAGGTCTCAGCGGCGGATAGCGCCGAGGCAAGGCGCTGGCTCGCGGCGGCCGGCACCCTCGTGCCGAAGAGATCGCCCAGGCGCGCCCCGGCCCATTCACGCCGGCTCCAGCGCTCCCCCTCCGCCTCCTTACGGTCAAGGCCCTTATAAGGGAAGTTGAGGTGCAGGACGAAGGCCAGCTTATTAGCGAAGAAATCGTCGGCCAAGTGAGCGTCCGGCGACCACTCGGACAGGATGGAGTCCACCGCCAGGAGCCGCCCGCGATCGACGTGAACGCCGGACTGGAAGGCGCGCGATACGGCTAGCGCGGAGCCGAAGAGTTCCTCGAAGACCGCCTCAAACCGAGAGAAGAGGGCGGCGCGGCCCTCGTCGTCGGCGACGAAGTGCCGCGAGCAGAACGCGGCGAAGTCCTCGGGGCTGCCATCCTCGTCGCGCCAGAAGGAAGCCGCGCAGCGCGCTCCCTCGAGCGCCCGCTCCCGGCAGCCCTCGCCGTGGCGCTCGACCACGCGATCGGTCGCGCGCTCGACGGCGGCGTCATTGAGGGGAAGTGACATGGGGACCTCCTTACGGTCGGGTCGATCGTATACCCGTACGCGAGGCGCCGCAAGGGCGCGCCGGGCCATGTCGAGCGCCGGCGGCGATCGACGCTAGATGCCGAGGGCTCAATACGCTATCCTTATACGGTCGCGAGCCCGGGGCTCGCTTCGCAGGCAACACTATAGCAGAACCGAGGGAGGAACCCATGAGCCGTCCCGTCCCGGCGCGAGCGCGCCTAGCCATAGCGCTTTTCGTCTCGCTACCGCTCATAGGGGCGGCCGCGCCCGAGCCCTTCGACCCGCTCCTCGCCGTACCGCAAGGAGCCATGGCCGTGGTAAGCGTAGGCAACCCGACATCGCTCTACATGAACGCGCTCGCCTTCCTCG
Source organism: uncultured Treponemataceae bacterium (assembly GCA_964573825.1). Classification (GTDB taxonomy): domain Bacteria; phylum Spirochaetota; class Spirochaetia; order Treponematales; family UBA12059; genus SZUA-370. The sequence goes on along the minus strand of CAZNNA010000028.1, from coordinate 5,471 downwards.
TCAACGCCGACCTAGGCATGGTAGAGGAGCCTCTCACGGAGGCCGTGCTCGAGCTGTTCGACGCCGAGGGCGACGAGGGCAAGCAGGCCCTGCTCGACGCGCTCGACCCTAATCGGCGTATCGTGCTAGCCGTCTATCCGGGCGCCGGCGCCGGGCCCGTTCCCCTCCTCTTCCTTCCCCTTCGCGCGAATATATCGGAACCGGAGCGTAGGCTCGCCGAGACTGCCATAGCCGAGACGATGAGCGCGGACGGCGCCCCGGTCTGGGTCGACGATTCCTATCCCGGCTACCTCGCGGCCCGCCCGGGTACCGAGGAGATACCGGCGTACGGCGCGGCGGCGACCATGGACCTGAGGAGACTGGCCGCCTATCCGACGGCGAGCGCCGCGATATGGATAGACCCCCGTTCCGGACTGTCCTTCCTGAACTCCGCGACCGGAGGGCTGGAGGGGCTGCTCGGCTCCGGCCCCAGCGACGGCCTCGGAGGCGAGCTCGAGTACTGGTCGTCGGAAGAGCCGCGGGGACAGGCCCACGGCGAGTCCGGGAGCTCGTTCGACCCGCTCGTAGACAACGAGGCCGCGGGAACCTTCGATCCGCTCGTAGACAACGACGCGGCCGAGGCGGCTAGCCCGCCTGCGGACGGCGAGGCCGCGGGGGACGGGCAGGGCTTCGAGGAGGATTACGATTGGGACGAGGAGGGGCTCGCGTCGGGACCGGCCGAGGGCGCGAACGGCCTCGAGGGCTCGCCTTCAGTCAATGGGGAGAACCCGCTCGGCCTACCGCCCGCGGTAACGCCCGGCCTCGGGGCCGCCGCCAAGGCCCTCGAGGACGCGGTCGCGGAGGTAGCGGGCATAGAGCTGGCTCTCGTCGTCCAGCACGACAAGGCCTGGCTGCGGTTCGGCGCCACCCCCGCGCCCGGCGGCAGGCTCGCGGCCCTGGCCATGCGCGCAGGCGCGGGCGATCGCGGACTACCCTACCTTAGGTATTGCGACTCAGGCGCCCTAGCCTCGATCGCCTGGTCGGCGCCCTACGACTGGGCCCTACCCTTCCTGAGATCCCTCTACGAGGCGCTGCTACCCGGCGAGACCCTCGTCGAGGCGATGATGGCCATCATGGATCGGCTCGGCAGGGCCGCGGGCAACGAGGGCGCCCTGTCCATAGGCATAGACCCGAGCGCCGAGCTCGTACGCGCCATCCGCGGCTCCGAGCCGGAGCCCGCCGAGGCCGTACGGCTCATAGCCCGCGGCCTCGGCCTGAGCGTCTCCGGGGCCATGGAAGTGCGCGACAGGCAGGGCTTCCGCGACGCCATGGCGGAATCCATGGCGCTCGCGGACGACGCGGCCTACCGGGAGCTCATGAGCAAGTCGGGGATATCGCTAAAGATCAAGCGGAGCGTCGGCGTCGTCGCCGGCAAGCCCTACGACGCCTTCGAGTACCTGGCGGAGCCGCTCGCGGGCGGAGGCATGGAGTCCGGGGAGGCCGTAGCGGCGGCCGGGCTACTCTCGGCCATGGCCAGGCCGGTCTACGTCTACGACGGGGACAAGGCCTTCATAGGCCTCGGTAGCCCCAAGGAGGTCGAGGCCGCCCTACCCGTCGACGGTGCCAGGCGCCGTCTCGACTCGTCCAAGGCCTTCAGGGCCCTCAGGGCGGGCGCTCCGGCCGATGCCCGCGGCCTCTTCTACCTATCGACGGAAAACCTCGCAAGGCTCGTCCTTAGGCTCGCGCCTCGAGGCCAGGAACCACTGGGCTTCAACGCGAGCGCCCTGGCGGGCCTCCTGGGCTGGTTCGACGCCGGTCCGGGCTCGATCGGCGCCGGCCTTGGCATAGGCGCCGAGGATATCAGGGCCGCCGTCGCCCTAGCGAGCGGGGGCGGCCGCTAGGAGGCTAGTTCCCGACGCGGAGGCGCCGCCAGACGTCGTTATAGAGCCTGAGCGTCTCCCGCCCGAGGTCCTCCTTGAACTCGCCCGCGGCCAGCTCGTCGAACTCGTAGTTCGGCTTGACCTTCATGAGGCCCCGGGCCGGCACGTTGGGCGATGGCAGCATGAGGTAATCGGCCACGCGGGCGGCCACGTCGGGCCTCAGCATGTAGTCCATGAAGCGGTGGGCGGCCTCGGCGTTCTTGGAGCCCTTGAGGACGCAGAAGCTGTCCATGTACATGGGCATGCCCTCCTTGGGAAAGAAGAAGTCCACCTCGTCGAACCTGCCCTCGGGGTACTCGAGGAACACGTTCTCCGCGTAGCCCTGGACCACCCAGAACTCGCCCGAGGCGAAGCCCTTGGAGAAGGACTCGGCGTCGAACTTGACCAGGTTGGGCTTCCAGCGCTCGACCACGAGGCGAGCCTCCTCGAGGTGGGCTGGATCGGCGTCGTTGACCGAGTAGCCGAGCGACTTGAGCGCGGCGCCGAGCACCTCGCGCATGTCGTCGAGCATGGTCATGCGCCCCGCCAGGTCGGCCCTGTCGAAGACGCCCCAGCTATGCTCGTAGCCCGAGACCTTGGTCCGGTTCACCGAGACGCCGGCCGCGGCCATCATGAAGGGCACCGAGTAGCGATTGCCCGGGTCGAAGCCTATGCGCGACAGCGCCGCCGGGTCCAGGTTGGCGAGGCCAGGCAGCTTGGCGCGGTCGAGGGGCTCCAGGAGCCCCTCGGCTATCATGATGGATACGTAGTCGCCCGAGGGTACGACCAGGTCGAAGCCCGAGCCGCCGGCGACTATCTTGCTGTACATCTCCTCGTTGGAGGCGTACGAGTCCACTATCACCTCGATGCCCGTCTCCTTGGAGAAGTCCTCTATGACTTCCTCGGGTATGTAGTATATCCAGCTGAACAGGTACAGCTTGGGCTTGTCCCCGCCGCACGACGACAGGCAGAGGAGCGCGACCGCGGCGAGCGCGGCCGTAACGGCGAGTCTCTTCATGGAAGCCTCCTTGCGGCTCCCGCGCCGGGGCCCCGTTCGGGAGCCCCGGATCGCGGTTCACTTGGCCGCTATGTACTTGAGGAAGTTACGCGTCGACCAGGTCAGGGCGACGGTGCCGAGTATCATCACGACCGATAGCGCGTTGATTACCGGCGATACGCCGAAGCGTATGGCGGAGTAGACGTAGAGCGGCAGCGTCGTGGCGCCGGGCCCTGTCACGAAGAACGTGATCACGAAGTCCTCGAGCGACAGGGTCACCGCCGTAAGGAAGCCGGAGACTATGCCCGGCGCCGAGATCGGCAGGATCACCCTGAAGAGGATCTGCCTATCGCTCGCGCCGAGGTCACGCGCCGCCTCGATGATGGAATAGTCGAATTCCTCCAGCCTGGCGAGCACGAGCAGGAAGACGAAGGGCAGGTTGAAGCTCACGTGCGCCACGAAGACCGTGAAGAGGCTGAGGCGAAGGCCTATCCCCGAGAAGAACACCAGGAGCGAGACGCCTATGATGATCTCGGGCAGGACCATGGGCAGGAAGGCCACCACGCGCAGGTACCCCCTCAGGCGGAAGCGATACCAGTTGAAGGCTATGGCTCCGAGCGTGCCTATGACGGTGGCGGCGAGGGCCGACGACAGGGCCACCACGGCGCTGTTGCCGAAGGCCCTCCAGAGCTTGGGCGAGTCGGTGAACAGCTTCTCGTACCAGCGGAGCGAGAAGCCGGTCCAGCCGCCCGACTTCGACTCGTTGAACGAGTAGGCCACGAGCACGAGCAGCGGCAGGCTCAGGAACACTATGGTAGCGATGAACACGGCCTTGGAGAAGCTCGAGCGCCGGCCGTGGCGAGGGCGGCGGCTCATCGGGCGCCCCCGAAGGCCGCCGCGGCCTCGCTCGCCGCCGCCCCCGACGAGGAGGCCTCGTCCTTGCCGCGCTCGCCGCCGAGGGCCCCGCCCCCGTTGACCCGCATGAGGAGGAGGACTCCGAGCGTCGTGACGGCGGTTATGACCAGCGATATGGCCGAGGCGAGCGGCCAGTTGCGGTTCTTGGTCAGCTCGTCGGCTATCAGGTTTCCGAGCATGTACGACTCCGTGCCGCCGACGAGGAGCGGCACCGCGTAGGCGCCGAAGATCGGTATGAAGGTAAAGAGGAAGGCCGTGAGGATACCGCCCTTGATGTTCGGCAGGAGCACCCGGGCGATGGCCCCGAGCTTGGTGGCTCCCAGGTCGCGCGCCGCCTCGAGGAGGGAGAAGTCGAACTTGTCCACGGTCGAGTACAGGGGCAGGATGGCGTAGGGCAGGTAGGTATACACCAGCACCAGCATCACCGCGCCGCGGTTATAGAGGAACTTGACGCTCTCCTCGGCGAGGCCCGTGGCCAGGAGTATATCGTTCAAGAAGCCCTCGTTTCCGAGGATGGCTATCCACGCATAGATGCGGATGAGGAAATTAGTCCAGAACGGTATCATCACGAGCATGAGGAGCAGGGTCTGCCGGCTGCTCCTGGCCATGTAGTAACCGCAGGGCAGGGCTATGAGCAGGGTGATGACCGACGAGCCGAGCGCCACGAGCATGGTATTGAGCGTCACCTTGAGGAAGGTCGGGTTGGCTATGGCCCGATAGGCGTCGAGCGTCGGCTTCCATTCCACGCCGCTCCTGGCGCCGGGCGTCATGAAGCTGTAGGCCACGATGATGAGGAGGGGCGCCAGGAAGAAGACCGTGAGCCAGGTTACGGCGGGCGTCGCGTAGGCCGTGCCGATCAGGCTCGGCCTCTCGGCGGAACGGCTCATCGCTTCACCTCGACGATATACGCGTCCTCCGCGCTGTAGGACAGCCAGACGGAGTCCTTCCAGGCTATCTCCGGCCCCTCGTCCGACCAGTCGGCGTGCTGCTTGAGCGCCTTGAGCACGGTGCCCGTCTCGGTACGGACGTAGAACTTGCTCTGGAAGCCGGAGTATATAGGCTCGTCGACGACGCCGGCCACGGCGTTGATGCCGTCGCGCGCGGCTCGAGGGGCCTCGAGGGAGATGCGGATCTTCTCCGGCCTGATGGTCCAGCTGACGCGGGATCCGACCGGAGGCGGTTCAGTAGAGGTTACCTTGATCCGACCGAGGCCCTCGGCCTCGAGCTCGACCATCTCGCCGGCGACGCCGACGACGCTCGCCTCGAAGAGATTGGTCTCGCCTATGAATTTGGCGACGAAGTCCGTGGCGGGCGCCTCGTAGATCTCCTGGGGCGTGCCGACCTGCAACACCTCGCCGGCGTTCATCACGGCGATGCGGTCGGAGACCGACAGGGCCTCCTGCTGGTCGTGGGTCACGTAGATGAAGGTGATGCCTATCTTGTCGTGGATGGCGTCGAGCTCTATGAGCATGTGCTGGCGCAGCTTGGCGTCGAGGGCCGACAGGGGCTCGTCGAGCAGTAGCACCGACGGTTCGTTTATGAGCGCGCGCGCGATGGCCACGCGCTGCTTCTGGCCGCCGGATAGCTGGGAGGGGCGCTTGGACGCGTGGGCCCCGAGTTCCACCAGCTGGAGGTACTCGGCGACCTTGGCCTTGATCTCC
>CAZNNA010000027.1:0-17747 GCA_964573825.1 uncultured Treponemataceae bacterium | reverse complement strand
AGCGGGCGCCGCCGGCGCGCGCGCCGCGGCCAGGCTCGTGGCCCAGTCCGCCACGTCGCCCGGCAAGGCCCGTATGGCCTCGAAGGCCGCGAAGGCCTCGTCCCTCAGGCTCAGGAAGGTACCGGAGGCCGAGACCATGGCGGCTATGGGCGTGTTGAGCTCGTGGGCCAGAGAGGCGAGCACCCGCCTCAAGGCGTCCTCGGCGGCCACCCGGTCGCTGATGTCGACGCCGATGCCCACGGCGCCATGGGTATCCTCTCCCACCGTCACGGGTACCGTTATCGATAGCAGCCAGGTATCGCGACCGCCCTCCTCGTAGCGTACCGTGCGCCTATCGACGCGGCCTTCCAAGGCGGCCAGGTAGCCTAGCCGTATGGATCGCCTATAGGCCTCCGGCAGTATCGCCTCGTCGAGGCCCTGCCCGATGACGGAGGGACCGAGGGCCTCGTTGGCCATGCGGAAGCGGCCCTCGCCGTCGAGCATGTACATCCCGAATGGTACGGCCGAGAACATGGCGCGAAGCCGGGCCTCGCTCTCGACAAGGGAACGCTCGGCCAGCTTGAGCCCCGGGTAGTGGCTCTTGACCGAGAAGTCCCCGCTGAAGCCGAGGAACTGCTCGAGGAGGCGGTCGGGCTCAGAGCGCTCGGGCATAGAGTCCCTCAATGACCCCGGCGTCGAGCGGCGTCGGGTTGGTCGCCAGGCAGGCGTCCCTGACCGCGAAGGAGGCCAGCCTCGGGAGCTCTCCGCGCGATACGCCGAGCGCGGCGAGCCCGGCCTTGATGCCTATGGACTCGCGCAGCGCTCGCACGCCGTCCGCCATGACCCGCGCGGCTCCCCTCGCCTCTATCGTTCCTAGCTCGGCTCCGAGCTCGAGCGCCAGGTCGGCGAGTCGGCCTTCCGAGACGGGCGCGTTGGTCTCGATGCCTACATCGAGCAGCAAGGCGTTGCAGAGGCCGTGGGGAGCATCCAAGAGGCCGCCGTGGGCGTGGGCCATGGCATGGACCACGCCGAGGCCGGCGTTCGAGAAGGCCCTACCGGCCAGCATGCTGGCCAGCGCCATCGCCCCGGCCGCCTCATGGTCGGCAGGGCTCGCCACGACCCGCGCCAGGTTCTCGCCGACGAGCCTGACGGCGCGAAGGGCGTCGAGGTCGGTGAGCGCGGAGGCGGCGGTGGAGAGGTAGGCCTCGATCGCGTGGGTAAGCGCGTCCATGCCCGTAGCCGCGGCCAGCGCGGGCGGGACCGTCGCCAGGAGCTCCGGATCGACGAGAGCGGCGTCGGGTACGACCTTTGGACTGACGATGGCTATCTTCACGCGGCGGGATTCGTCGTTGATGATGGCGAAGCGCGACACCTCAGAGCCGGTGCCGGCCGTAGAGGCCACGCAGACGATGGGGGGTCCCGGCCGGGCCACGCGGTCGACGCCTTCGAAGAACCTGACGTCCTGGCCGTTGGCGGAGGCCACGGCTATGCCCTTGGCCGCGTCCATGGGACTGCCGCCGCCGACGGCTATGACGGCGTCGCAGCGGCCGTCGGCGAAGGCCTCGACGCCCCTGGCGACCTCGGCGGCCCTGGGATTAGGGCTGACGCCCGTGAAGGCCAGCGGCTCCAGCCCCTCGCGCCTGCACGAATCGATGGCGCGGGCCGTCCAGCCGGCCGCCTCCACCCCTGCGTCGCTGACGACGAGCGGCCTTACGGCCCCGAGGCTCCTGGCGTAGCGCCCGGCGAGCGTCGCGGCGCCGCAGCCGAAGACCGTCTCGGGCGCCACGTACTTCCTCATGGGAAAATTCATTCCCTAATGATAGGACAGGGCTCTCCAAACCGCAACGAGACGGGCAGGCAGGCGGGGCGCGATCGGGGGCCTAGGACGAGGAGCCTTCCGGCAGCAGGGTCAGGAAGGCCCTCTCGTCTATGACCGGCACGCCGAGGGCGGCGGCCTTCTTGTTCTTATCGGTCCCGGAGCCTGGGTCGTTGGTCACGAGGTAGGACAGTCCCTTGGCCACGGACGAGCGGACGCTGCCCCCCAAGGCCTTGACCAGGGCCTGGGCCCGGGATCGCTTCATGGTAGACAGCTCGCCCGTGAAGCAGAAGGACAGCCCCGCGAGGGGACCGTCGCGGGAGGCCGGAGGACGTATCCGAAGGCGCCCGGAGGCGATGACGGCATCCATCTCGGGCCCGAGGGCGACGAGGCCCGAGACCAGGGACTCGGCCATGATGGAACCGAAGCCGTCTATGGCGGCCAGCTCCTCGACGCTAGCCGCGCGCAGCCGCTCGAGCGTGTCGAAGCCGGCCCCGACCGCCTTCTCCACCGACAGGAGGCCTATGCCTTCGATATCGAAGCCCGCCACGAACTCCGCGAGGCTCGGCTCGGCCCGGGCGGCTAGGCTCTGGATGACCTTGGCGGCGCTCGCCTCGCCCATGCGCTCGTAGGCGGCCAGCTCGGCCGTCTCGAGCCCGTAGAGGTCCGCCACCGAGCGAACCCGCCCGGAGTCGAAGAGGCGCCTAAGGAGGGTCGCGCCGAGCTCCATGATATCGAGCGAGGCTATCCACTTCTCCAGGCGATGCAGGGCCTTCTTGGGGCAGGCGGGATTCGGGCAGAAGAGCCGAGTCCCGTCGTCCTCGAGGGTCGCCCCGCAGGAACAGGCGACGGGAACGTCTATCGGCGCGCTCCCGGGCAGGTCCTCGACCAGGCCCTCTATCTTGGGGATGATCTCGCCGCGCTTGACCACGGCCACCCGGGCGCCGATCCTGAGGCCCATGCCCCGGAGTATGCCGGCGTTGGCTAGGCTGGCGCGGCGGACGGTCGTCCCGGCCAGGCGCACGGGCTCGATGAGCCCGACCGGGGTATAGCTGGCACCGGACTCGCTCCACTCGACGCCGACCAGGATAGTGGTCGCCTCCTCGAGAGGGAACTTGAAGGCTATCTGGCGATCGGGCCTCGAGCGGCGCATGTCGTCCGGATCGACGTCCCGCGCCTTGACGACGAGGCCGTCTATGTCGTAGGGCAGGTCCGACCTGCCGTCCATGACGCGGGCGCGATGGTCGACGACCTGGAAGGGATCCGCGAGGAGGACGGCCTCCGCCGCCTTGAAGCCGGAGCGGGATAGCCAGCCGAGCTTGGCTAGCTCGTCGTCGAAGGGAGGCTCCGGGCGCGGGGCGAAGAGGGTTCCGGCGGGAGCGTCGTAGAGGCCGCGCGGAGCGGCGTCGTAGCATATGACGTCAAGGAGCTCGGCGCCGCTACCGTCCTTGCGCTTCATGAGGCCGTTGGCGGCGTTTCGGCAGTTGGCCTTGTCCGGGAAATGCTCGGCGAGTACCGCCTTGGCCATGACGACCTCGCCCCTGACGGCGCCCGACCAGGGCTCGGGCAGGAGGGACGGGACGCCGCCCATGCGGCGCGCGTTAGGCGTGATGTCGTCGCCCACGGAGCCGTCGCCCCTAGTGACGGCCCGGACTAGCCGGCCCTCCTCGTATTGCAGTTCTAGGCTGGCGCCGTCTAGCTTAGGCTCGACGACGTAGGCCGCGAGGCCGGCCTTGGCAGCCCAGGCAAGGAATTCCTCAGGATCGGCGGCCTTGGCCTGGCTCCCCATGGGGAGCACGTGAGCGGCCTTGGGGAAGCCGTCCGCCGCGTCGGCGCCTATGCCCGCGAGGACCGGGCTCCCCGGGGCTAGGTCCCTTAGCTCGTCCCAGAGCGCGTCGAACTCGGCGTCCGTTAGCTCGGGCGAGCCGTTATAGTAGAGGTCCTGGTGCATCCGTACGAGCCGTTCGAGCTCGACTATACGCGCGGCCCTATCGTCCGTGGAGGCCATGTCCCGTCCTCGTGGTAGGATGTGCCGCGGCATGGCGGCCAAGGCCTCATTCTACGGCCGGCCGGGCCGCCGGGTCAACGCGCTTGACCGTATGGCGGCGGCCGGGCTACCGTCTCTCCCGAGGGACGCCTCGATAGCGCGGCGGCGAGCCGCGCCGTCCCGGAAGCGAGTAACGTGTGAGCAACCCCGGTTTTTCCCTTCGCGGCAAGATGGCCATCATCCTGCCCTCGGCCTTCGTCAATAGCCTAGCGATAGGAACGACGTCGCTCGGCATTCTGTTCGTCGTCAAGGACATGTTCAACGCCGGCCCCGCCTTGGTCAGCAGCCTCGGGGCGCTCTGGTCGGCGGCCTACTTCGTAGGCTGCCTCACGCTACGCGGCCTGGCTCGCAGGCTACGCCCTCGCACGACCATGGCCGTCATGCTCGTCTCGAGCGCGGCGCTCCTAGGCGCCGTGATAGCCTGGCCGAGCCTGGCCATGGCGTACGCGTGCTACGCGGCCTACGGCTTCGTCACGTCGCTCTATTGGCCGCCGCTCATGGGCTGGCTATCGAGGGACTACGAGGGAGCCGACCTCAACAAGGCGACGAGCCTCTTCAGTTTCTCCTGGAGCGTCGGAGGCGTCTTCAGTCCCTACATAGCGGGCATACTCTCGGAGCAAGGCAAGCTCCTGCCCCTAGCCCTTTCGGCAGGCCTCTTCGCGCTCAACGCATGCTTCGTCATAGCCACCAGGGGCATCGCCCCCGAGGAGGGTTCATCGTCGCGAGAGCAACGCGAGGGCTCGCAACCGCCGATCGACCGCTCGACGCCGCTCCGCTTCCCGGCTTGGCTCGGGGCCTTCCTTATCTACGCCGTGATGGGCGTGGTCCTTAACGTCTTCCCCGTCTTCGCGCGCGACGAGCTAAGGCTACCGGAATCGTCCGTAGGCCTCGTACTCACGGTACGGGCCATAGCCACGGCCGTGGGCTTCTACCTCTTGAGCCGCCTCACCTTCTGGCAGTACAGGAGGGGCGTCATCATCGCCCTATCGATAGGCTCGGCCCTGGCCCTGGCCTTCCTCGTGCTGCAATCGGGCGGCGCGGGCTTCTCGGCCGGCTTCGCGCTCATAGGCCTACTGCAGGCGGCGATATATAACAACTCGCTCTTCTACGGCGCGAGCGGCGCCCTGGACAAGGACAGGCGAGCGACGATCCACGAGGCCGTCCTGACCCTGGGAACGGTCATAGGATCGGTGGCCGGAGGCATCGTCTACCAGGCCTTCTCGCTGTCCGTCGTCTTCATAGGGCTCTGCGGCCTACTCGCGCTAGGAGCGTTCGCCCAATCGCTCTTGGTCTATAGGCAAAGAGGCCCCGCCAAGGGGCGAGGCCTCGCTTAGGCCGAGGAACGGCTCTCCGGCCCGTACCCCGTCAGCTCCCGCTCTTCACGAAGGCGTCCTTATAGCCGAGGGCTCGTACCCGCACGAGGGCTACGCCGCTCTCGTCTCGGGAAAGGGGTCCCACGAATACCCGCCAGGTCTCCTTACCCGGTACTCCCGAGCGCTGGATAAGCGTCGGGAAGCCGCCGCGGAGGCCCGCGACATTCTCGCTGGCTGCGGCCTGGGACGCGAAGGCGCCTATCTGTATATAGTAGCGCCCCTTCTCGAGCGGGCTCGCCGTCACGGCGCTCGCCGCGCGGGCTGGTTCCGGCCCTGCCGGCGCGATCGGCTTCTCGGGCTCCTTGGCCGCCGGCTCCTTCGCTACGATCGCCTTGGTCTCCGGAGCGGATACGGGAGGCTTGGGCGACGCCGGTTCCAGGGTGACCACGTATTCCTCGGGCGCGCTCAAGTCAACGCCCGGCGCGGGAGCCTCGCTAGGCGGCCCGACGTAGGGAGCGGTCTCCGGCTTCTGTTCGCTCGCCTCGGCCAGCTCGGCGCCGGCCGGCGCATCCGGGACCTCGCGACCCGAGGCCACGGCCTCGGGTCCGGCGCCCGGCTCTGCCTCCGCGAGGGGAGCTATCGCCGGGTCGCCGAGCGGGGCCGGGCCGCCGCGCGTCGATATGGACGGCTGGGTCTCGGCCTCGGCGAGCCGGGCCTCTCCCTCGACGGGGGCTGGGTCCAACCGGGCGGCCAGCTCGACGCTTGGCGTCTCCTCATCCTCGGCCTCCGCGTCCTCGAGCGCGACCCTCGTCTCGGCGGCCGCGTAGGCGGGAGACTCGAGGCCCAAGGCCAGGGGCCCTTCCCTCGATGGTAGTTTAACCTCCCCCTCGGCGAGGCTCGTAGGGGGAACCGCCAAGGCGGGGCTCGAAAGGCCCGCCAACACGACTTCGGGTATCTCGTCCGCTTCCAGCTCAGGCCAGGCTAGTTCCGGCCAGGGACGCCCCTCCGCATAGGAGGGAGCCGCCCTGGCGAAGGCCATGGCCCGCTCGCCGGCGGGGGCGGAGGGATCGTAGAGCGCGGCGGCGACCCCGCCCTCCGTGAGCGCCGGCGCCTCTCGTCCGTAGCTCTCCGCTCGGCTCTCGGCGGGAGCTAGGGGGTCCCTGAGCTCAGCCTCGGCGCTAGCCCCGAGATACCCGGGGGCTACCCGGGCGATCGCGGCCGCGGTCGGCGGGACTCCCAGGTCGATGCTCGGCTCCGCGAGCGCGACCGAGGCGGGCCGGGAATCGGCGGGCCGCCTAGCCAGGCTCGAGGCCTCGGGCCTTAGGGCGGGCGCCTCGTAACGCCTAGGGGAGACGGGCGCCTCTACGCGCAGGGGCGTCTCGTCAGGCTCGGGGAGCATGATCGCCACGACCTCCGGGGCGACGGGCGTCTCGGGCAGTGCCGTCCCCGGGGCCGCTACGGGCTCCTCGGCCGGCTCGGCCTTGGGCGCCGGCAGGCCGGGTTCGGGCAGCTGCGGTAGTACTATGGTACGAACGGGCCTCGGCTTGGCGGAGGCGAGGGACTCGGGGCGCTCTGCACCCTTGGGCTGCGGCTCGGCTACCGGCAGGCTACCGTCGGCGGCTCGAGGCTTACCAGGCGTATCCAGGCCGATGGCCGCGGGCGCCTCGGCCGGGACCGACGGCCGCTCCGGCGCCTTGGCCGCCGAGGAGGCGGGCTCGGGCGCCTTTACGGCCGGGGGCACGGGCTCGGGCGCCTTGGCCGCCGGGGCCGTACGAGCCTCGGGTTCCACCCGCAGGCCAGATACGGCTGGGCGCTCGGCGAAGACGGCCTCGCCGCTCGGCTTGAGCTCGTAGCCCAGGCGCCGCAGCTCCTGGGCGGCGAGCTGCCGCGGGTTTAGGTCGGGATCGAAGGCGGCGCCCGGCGAGGCCGGGGCCAGCTCCACGGCGCTCTTCGGGGAACTGGCCCGAACGCGCGCGACCTTGCCGGGCACGAGCCCGACGGCGCCCGCCGCCTCGACCGATAGCATCATGAAGACGCCCGAGCTCTCGAGCCCGCGCGTCACGAGCACGGTCACGGAACGGCCGTTCTCTAGGTTGACTACCTCCACCGAGGTGTTACGGGGGAAGGAGTTACAGGCCGCGTAGAAGCCCGACGGAGGGAAGTCGCCGTAGGAACCCACCATCGCGCTCCCTTCCCACGACGAGGCGGAGGCGAGGGTCGCGATCACCAGGGCGCCGACGGCCATGGCCAGTCTATGCTTCTTCATATGCGTCATTCCTCCGCGAGGCCGCCGGGGCCCCGCATTACGGCTTCGCACGCCGCGACCAGCGCCGCGCCGAGCGATGCGCAGGCCGCGTCCAGGGACTTCCTATCGCTCGCCCCGGGCGGCGACGGCTTAAGCTCCCCGCTCGCCAGCTCCTCGCCCGTCGGTACCAGGAGCAGCCGGTAGCGGCACGACGATAGCTCCGCCCGCTCGCCGAAGGCCGCCAGGGCAACCAGCGCGTAGTCCACGGCCCCCTCTACCGAGTCGGTACCGGGCGCGTACGACAGGAAGGCCGCCTCGTCGCCCCGCCTCGGCAAGGCGTTAGTCGCGATGAAGCCCCGCGCGAACAGCTCGTCGAGGGCGCCCGACAGGAGGCATTCGCTCGAGCGAGCCTCCGCGGGGGCCTCGCCGCCCCCGGTCGCGAAGAGGACGAACTCGACGGTCTGGGCCCCGAGGGGGGCGAGCATCGAGACGGTTAGGGCCAGGGCGAAGGCGTTCGTCTTCATCATCGATATCCTTTTCCATGTTCCCTATCGGCATATGGGGCCTGACGGTTAAGGCGTATCGAACGGACGCCGACATGGCGACCTTGCGGCTTCGCGGCCCTTCGTGGTAGCGTCTAGGGCCTTCCTCGGCGATCGGGGGAAAGACGGAGGCTCGAGGCGATGGAGTACTATGCCATTCAGGTCTGGACGGGCAAGGAGGACGAGTACGCCGCCAAGCTCGAGACGGACCCGTCGTTCCAAGGCAGGCTCATCGTCCCCAAGAAAGTCAACGTAGTCAGGCGCCACGGCAAGAGCCGTCGCGAGGAACGGCCCTTCTTCCCCGGCTATATCTTCATAGCCTCCGAGGACAGGGAGCTCGGCGTCGAGCGTCGCTGGGCCATTAAGACGACGCGGTACTTCGTTCGGACCCTCCCCCAGACATCGGAACCCAAGCCGATAAAGGACGCCGACAGGCGCCTCCTATCGCACATCATATCCTTCGGGAAAGTTGCCGATGTATCGAAGGTATCCTTCGACGCCGACGATCGCATCGTCGTCCTCGAGGGACCCATGAAGGGGCTCGAAGGCCTGATAGTCAAGGTCGATAAGCGCAAGCGACGCGCCAAGCTTAAACTGGATATCTGCGAGAACTGGTTTCTCGTCGACTTGGGCTTCGAGCTGCTAGAGAAACCGTCGAAAGGATCCGTAAGCGACGATGCCCAGCATTCCAGAGACCCCTAGGATATACGTGATGGGGGCGGGCTTCGCCGGCCGCGCCATAGCCAGGGAGATAGGCCAGAAGGCCGCCCTGGGCCGCGTGGTGGCCTTCCTGGACGACGACAAGTCCAAGACGGGCTCGAGGATAGACGGCATTCCAGTACTCGGGCCCATCCGCGACGTCGTCCGCCTCCTCAGTCGGCAACCGGCCGACGAGGCCATCATAGCCATACCGAGCGCCCCCAAGGAGACCCTTCGGGAGCTCTACTTCCTCCTCAAGGATGCCGGCTTCTCGCGCATTCGCATCCTGCCCGGCGTGGCCCAGATCGTCGAGGGCGACGCCCACCTCGTGCAGGCCCGCGAGATCGACCCCCAGGACCTCCTCGGGCGAAGCCCCGTGGCCATAGGCCTCAGGCAGAGCCTGGCCTGGCTCGCCGACAAGCGCGTCATGGTCACCGGCGCGGGCGGCTCCATAGGCTCGGAGCTGGCGCGGCAGCTCCTCTCGGCGGGCGTCGAGAGGCTCTACCTCTTCGGCCACGGAGAGAATTCGATATACCAGATAGACAGGGAGCTACGGGCCCTGCAGGCCGGCGGCGTCGGAGTCAAGACGGCCATAGTACCGGTCATAGGAGAGCTCAAGGACGCGGCCTACATGACCGACGTCATGCGGCGGCTCAAGGCCGACGTGGTCTTCCACGCCGCCGCCTACAAGCACGTTCCCATGATGGAGGCCAACACGATCGCCGCGGTCGAGAACAACGTCTTCGGCACCAAGCACCTGGTCGACGCCTGCCTGGCCTCGGGAGTCCGTCGCTTCGTCCTCGTCAGTACCGACAAGGCGGTGGAACCGCTCTGCGTCTACGGGGCCACCAAGCGCCTGTCCGAGCTCATCACCATGGAGGCCCAGGCGCTCGCGGGCCCCGGCGCCCACTATATGGTCGTACGCTTCGGCAACGTACTGGGCTCGAGGGGATCGATACTACCGCTCTTCATGCAGCAGGTGGCCTCGGGCGGGCCCGTCACCGTGACCGACCCGGAGGCCAGGCGCTTCTTCATGACCATACCGGAGGCCTGTTCCCTGGTGCTCAAGGCAGGGGGGACGGGCTCGGGCGGCGAATCCTATATCCTGGACATGGGAGAGCCCGTGTCAATACGCGAGCTCGCCGAGCAGGTCATTCGCTTCATGGGCTACGTCCCCGACAAGGACATACGCATCGAATACATAGGCCTCAGGCCGGGGGAACGACTGGAGGAGCGGCTCTACGCCGACGACGAGAGCCTCGAGGGAACGCCTTTCCCTCGCATACAGAGGCTCAGGCGCCCTGCCCCGGCCTTCGCCGTTATCGAGGCGCTCGAGGCGCTCAGGCCATGCTGCAGCCTCGACCCGTCCCGCCCCGGTTCGTACCGCAACCGGCGAGTCCTCCGCGCCGCGCTCCGCGCCTTCGTTCCCACGGTAGAGGAGAAGCCCGATGAACCCGAGTACTGACTTCATTCCCTTCGCCAGGCCATCCATAGGCCCGGAAGAGGAGGAGGCCGTCCTGCGCGTGCTACGCTCCGGCTGGCTGACGACGGGGGCCGAGGCCCTGGCCTTCGAGAAGGAGTTCGCCGCCTACGTCGGGGCTCCCAGGGCCCTGGCGGTCAACTCGGCCACGAGCGGGCTCCACCTAGCCCTCGAGGCGCTGGGCGTAGGCCCGGGCGATACCATAGTAACGAGCCCCTATACCTTCACGTCGAGCGCGGCCGTCGCGCGCCACCTTGGAGCCGAGGTCGCCTTCTGCGACACGGCCCCCGATAGCTATAACATGGACACCGAGGCCCTCGGGCGCGTCCTGGCCACGGTCAAGAACTGCAAGGCCGTGCTGGCCGTCCACGTCGGGGGCCTGCCCTGCGACATGAAGGCCGTACGAGAGGTCTCACGCCGCTACGGCTGCGCCGTAGTCGAGGACGCAGCCCATGCCTTCCCGTCGCGCACGGCCGACGGCATGGCCGGCACGCTCGGCGACGTCGGCGTCTACTCCTTCTACGCGACCAAGACGATCACCACCGGCGAGGGAGGCATGCTCGTCACGGGAAGCGAGCGAATCGCGGCTCGCGTCGAGAAGATGCGCATGCACGGGTTCGACCGCGTGGCCTGGGACCGCTATACCTCCAAGAAGGCCTCCTGGCGTTACGCCGTCACCGAGGCGGGCTTCAAGTACAACCTTCCGGACCTGCTCGCGGCCCTGGGACGCGTCCAGCTCCGTCGCGCCGACGCCTTCCTAGCCGAGAGGAAGGCCATCGCGGCCCTCTACGACGAGGCCTTCGGCAGCCTCGCCGGGGTCGAGCTACCCCCGCGCGGCGAAGGCCACGCCTGGCACCTCTATGCGCTCAGGGCCAGGGCGGGATACGGCGTCGACCGCGACGCCCTGATTGAGGGCCTGGCCGCCCGGGGCATAGGCACCTCGGTGCATTTCATCCCGCTCCATACCATGCCCTACTACGCCGAACGCTACGGCCTCGCGCCGGAGTCCTTTCCCAACGCGCTCTCCATGTTCGAGCGCAGCGTTAGCCTACCGATCTGGCAGGGCATGGGCCTGGGGGCCGCCGGGCGCGTCGCCGGCGCGGTAACGTCGACGCTCGAGGCGGCTCGTCCCGACGGGAAGCGCCCCGACGCATGAAGGCGCGCAAGGAAGGCGCGTTGCCGGCGGTATCGCGCCTATCGGATTTCCCGCGGGAGGGCGCGGTCTACGTAGGCACCGTGCGCTCGACCGTATCGAGGGGATCCATTGCGTCCCTGAGCCTTCCTCACCTGCCGAGAGGCTTCCTCGCGGTCACGGCCAAGGATATCCCGGGGTCAGCCTTCCTCCGGGCCGCCGAGGCCAGCGTACCCGTCCTCGCGGCCGATACCGTCTCGTACAGGGGCCAGCCGATCGCCCTGATCGTCGGCCCCGACCGGCTCAAGGTGGAAGAGGCGATAGCCCTCACGGGCGTCGCGCTCATCGAGGAGGAACCCGAATTCCGGTTCGAGTCCTGCGATTCGGAACGCGTCGTCTCGTCGGCTCGCCTGGCGGCGGGAGACGTCGAGGCCGCGCTCCAGGGCTCGGCCCGCGTCGTCGAGGGCGAGTATCGCTTCGGCGCGCAGGACCACTACTATCCCGAGCCGCAGGGAGCGGTAGCCGCCTTCGACTACGATAAGCTGGTCGTCTTCTCCTCGACGCAATGGCCGTTCCATGTCAGGGACTCCGTGGCCTCGACCCTGGGCGTCAGGCGCGAGGAGATAGTAGTGCGCCCGACGAGCCTCGCCTGCCACCTGGACGGCAAGCTGTGGTACCCCTCGCTCCTGGCCTGCCACGCCGCGCTCGCGGCCATCCTGAGCGGCTCCCCGGCCATACTGACGCTATCGAGGACGGAAGATTTCCTCTATACCACGAAGAGGGCTCCCTGCCTGGTCTCGCTCAGGGCCGGGATCGACGCGGGGGGGAGGCTCACGGCCCTGGACGCGCGCGTCATGGTCAACACGGGCGCCTACGCACCCTTCGCCGACGAGCTCGCGTCGAGGACCGCGAAGGCCGTGCTAGGCGCCTACGCCTGTCCGGCCGTCCGCGTCATATCGAGGGCGGTACGGACGGACCTTCCACCCATGGGCGCGTTCGTGGGGCTCGGGACCGGTCCAGCCGCCTTCGCCGTCGAGCGGCTCGCCGAGGACTGCGCGATAGCCTGCGACATGGATCCGTCGGAGTGGCGCGCGCTGAACGCCGCGCCCCGCGGGGATAAGACCCTCGGCGGAACCCTGAAGCGCGCGGTACCCTTCACGACCATAGCCGACAGGCTCCTGGCGATATCCGACTACCCGCGGAAGCGCTCGTCGTTCGAGCTCATACGCAAGCGACGGCCAGATCCCGAGATCCCTCCGGGCTTCGGCATCGGGCTCGCCTTCGCTCCCCAGCTGGCGCCGGGCGGGTTCGGCCGCCAGGGATCAGAGACCCCCGCCGTCGAGCTTACCCTGGCCAAGGACCTATCGCTGACCATCAAGACGAGCCTCCATCCGAGCGGCGCGGCTACGGCCGAGCTCTGGAAGGAGACTGCCGCCTCGCTCCTCGACATCAAGACCTCGAGGGTCTTCCTGGAGCCTCCTTCCACCGAGACCGTACCGGACTCTGGCCCGGACGCGGTGTCCCGCGGCGTAACGGTCGTGACGAGGCTCATAGTCTCGGCCTGCGAGGCGCTCTCGGCGCGGCGCTTCCGCGACGCGCTGCCGCTCACGGCCAGGAAGGCGCAGCGAGCCAGGAGCTCCAGGGCTGCTCCCGAATCGCCGCTCGACGAGGCGTCCTGGGGCGGCGCGGTCGTCGAGCTGGAACTCGACCCCATCGACTACGCCCCCCTCGTGCGCGGCATCTGGCTCGTGGCCAAGGCGGGACGCATCCTCTCGGCCGAATCAGCCATGCGAACGCTCAAGCACGATGCCGCGCAGGCCCTGGGCCTCTGCATCGGCGAGTGCCTCGACCTCTCGTCGGGGCCGCCGGAGCCCGATGACCTTTGGCGCTACAGGCTTTCGCGGATAAAGGACGCGCCTCGCATCGTCGTGGATTTCATCGAGGACGAGAGCGACCCTAAGGGCCTCGGCGAGCTCGCCTATACGCTCGTGCCGGCGGCCTTCGCCAACGCGCTATCCCAGGCGCTCGACGCTCCATGGAATCGCTTGCCGCTCTGCGGCAGGGAAGGACGGTCAGAGGCATGACCATAGATTTCATACTCAACGGCGAGGACGTCGGGGTCAAGGCCGACGCGCTCGAACGATTGTCCGATATCCTCCGCGAGCGCTTCGACCTATCGAGCACCACGAGCGATTGCCGCTCGGGTATCTGCGGCAAGTGCGTCGTCTTCCTCGACGGCCGCCTCGTCAATTCCTGCCTGGTACCCGCCTTCAAGGTCAGGGGACGGGAGATCGTCAGCTTCGAGGGCTTCAAGAGCACCGACACCTACGCGGAGTGCCAACGAGCCTTCGCCCAGGCGGGCGTGGAATTCTGCGGCTTCTGCGACCATGCCTACGCCATGGCCCTCGGAGCCCTCCTCGATGCCCAGGTCCGCCCGAGCGACAGCGCCATCGAGGAGACGATGTCATCGGTGTATTGCCGCTGCGCGACGCCTTCCACCGTGCTCAGGGCGGTCCGTGCGGCGGTGGAGACGCGCTACGGGGGGAAGTACAACCGTGCTAGTTGAGGAAGTCGCGGCGCCGCAGACGCTCGCAGAAGCCATGGCCGTACTCAAGCGCCGCCCCGACGCGATTCCATGGGCAGGGGGGACGCTGCTCCTCGGGCACGAGGACGGCGGACGCGAGGGCCGCCCGCTCTCCATCATCGACCTCGGGGCCATCCCGGAGCTCAGGGCGGTCTCTCGGACCGATCGCTACCTGGAGCTCGGCGCCTGCGTCACGCTCGCGTCGCTCCTCGAGCTACCGGCGAACCTGCCGCTCGAACCGCTCAGGACGGCCGCGCGCCTCGTGGGAACCGCCACCATACGGAACCTAGCTACACTCGGGGGCAACGTCGCGGCCAAGGATCGCTTCATGAACTGCTTCGCGGCCCTCGCCTGCATGGACGCGGCGATAGAGCTACGCGATCCGGGCGGCGCGCGCTGGGTGAGCATCCACGTACTCGTCGACGCCGAGGGAGAGCCGAGCCTGCCCGAGGCGACGCTGATATCCCGCGTGCGGGTCCCCGTATCGCCCTGGGACGCGGCGGTCCTACGCCCCGTCGGCGAGCCGGCGCGAGGAGATCGCTTCGCCCCGACGTTCGCGGCGACGGCCCGCTTCGAGAAGGAAACGATATCTGAGCTTCGCATCCTGGCCGCGGCCGGGCGCCTCGTGAGGGACCGCGGGCTAGAGCTCTCCCTGGTCGGAAAGCGCCTCCCGCTGTCGCAGAAGGATGTCGATACCGCCAAGGGCGCGCTCCATGCCGCGGCCGACGCCGCCGGGCTATCCGAGGGCGCCGCGTCCAGGATAGCCTCGTACGCCGAGGCCTTCCTGGCCGACGCGCTGGAGAGAGCCATATGAGCGCATCGCAGGACCGGGGCAAGGGCGGGACGCTCTACCTGATACCCGTACCCATAGGCGACGGGGATCCGAGGCGCGAGCTCGCCCCGCGCGTGCTCGAGGCGATTTCCGGCCTGAGGCACTTCGTGGTCGAGAACGAGCGAAGCGCCCGGCGCTTCCTCTCGCGCGTCATGGAAGGACCGGCGCTCGACGCATCGACCTTCGCCGTGCTCGACGAGCACACCAAGGCGGAGGAGGTACCAGCCCTGCTAGAGCCGCTCCTGGCCGGCCGGGACGCGGGGCTCCTTTCCGAGGCGGGCAGTCCCTGCGTCGCCGATCCGGGCGCCGTACTCGTCGAGGCCGCCCACGGCCGGGGCATACGGAGCGTGCCGTTACCGGGCCCGAGCTCCCTACTCCTGGCGCTCATGGCCTCGGGGCTCGGGGGACAGCGCTTCTCGTTCTCCGGCTACCTCCCCCCGGACAGGGAAGGCCGAGCGGCTGCCCTGCGCAGGCTCGAGGCCCGTTCCGCGCGCGAGGGCTCCACCGAGATGTTCATCGAGACACCCTACCGCAACGAGGCCATGGTAGAGGGCGCCCGAGCCTCCCTGCGTCCCGACACCGTGTTCTGCGCCGCCCAGGGGCTATCCACCCCGGAGGAGCGCGTAGTACGCCTGCCCGTGTCCGGCTGGCGCGGCGTAGCCCCCCTGGCCAAGGTACCGACGGTCTTCCTGCTATCGGCGACCGGGGACGGAAGGCCGCGCGAGGGCGCGTCAGGCTTCCCGAGGGCAAGGGCGCCTTCGCCGAGGGCGCCCTTGTCAGCCGGCAGGGGCAAGCGCGGCCCTAACGGGAGAAGGGGAGCTTGACGATTCGCGATTGGCGGATACACTGGTAAGCATATGCAAACGCACGCCGACCTCAGAGCCCAATTCGAAAACGCCGTCGCCTCTATCACCCCCTTCGCCCAGGCCCGCATGGGCCTCAAGCCGGGCCAAACCGTCGTTAAGATAGATACCTACAACATAGTCTGCGTCCCCTACAAGGTTTCCATGGGCGGAGCGGTGCTGATCGCCTCGTTCTCTCGCGAGGAGCTCGCCTTCTTCCAGCGCTTCGTCAACGGCATGGCGGGGCTAACGCTCATCTTCCAGCCAGGATCGTCCGCCAATCCGCTCAAGATATTCGCCAGGTGCCTGCTCAAGTCGGTCAACGCGATGAAGGGGCGCGAGTCGGTAGGCCTCATCGAGGTCGGCTTCAAGCCCTGCCCGCCCGACCTCGAGTCGATACTCATCGATTACTTCATGCTGCAGGATAGGCTCAAGGTGGAATACGAGGACTTCAAGGGCAAGCCCATTTCCATCAACCCGACGAGCGCCAAGGCGATGGGATATAACAACTACACCATGCTCTCCTACGAGGGAACCCAGGTCAAGGTGGCTACCTTCGCGCTCGCGAGCGATAGCCTGGACTTCCTGGTACCCATGAACGGCCCCGTGCTCGACCAGGGGAAGCCCGTCCAGGCCAAGCTCTTCTTCCAGAGCTTCCAGTTCGTCGTGGCCGGCTCCCTCTCCGAGGTCGTGAGGCTCCAGAACGGCGTCCAGAAGATACGGGCGACGCTGCAGTTCTCCGCCGAGCTCGTCAGCATCATAGAGCAGTACCGCTTCGCGGAGCGCTTCGTGTCGCAGAAGCCGGCCACCGAGGAGCCTCGATCCTCCGACTGAGCGGGGCCCCCAGGCCGCCTAGCCCGCGAGGGCGGCGAGCTTCTCGCGTATGAACTCGCTCTTCTCCCTGAGGCCGATCGGCCCGGTCGCTATCTCGAGTACGTTGGGACGGTGGGGGTCGAGCCGGATCTTCTGGCCGCTCTCCTTCATGAGCCGCAGGAGCCGCTCCACGGATATCTTGGACACCTTGGAGAACTCCACGGTCACGAAGCCCTTGCGCTCCTTGAGGGTGGCTATGGACAGGCGCTTGCAGAGGATGCGTATCTCCGCCAGCGATAGGAGGCTCGAGGCCTCCTCGGGGACCGGGCCGAAGCGATCCTCGAGCTCGCGCTGAAGCGCGTCGAGGTCCTCCTGCGACAGGATCGAGGCTATCTTCTTATAGACCTCCATCTTGACCGCCTGCTGGTCTATATACTCGTCGGGTATGAAGCCCGAGTACTCCAGCTCGAGGTACGGCTCCTCCTCCGGCTTGTAGCCCTCGTCGGAAAGCCTTGCCACCGCCTCGTCGAGCAGCTTGAGGTACAGGTCGAAGCCGACCGAGTAGATGTCGCCGGACTGCTCGCGCCCCAGCAGGTTTCCGGCGCCGCGGACCTCTAGGTCCTTCATGGCTATCTTGAAGCCGCTTCCCAGGTCGGTGAAGTCCGAGATGATCTGAAGGCGCTTCATGGCGAGCTCCGAGAGGGCCCGGCCGTCGGGATAGAAGAGATAGGCGTAGGCCAGCCTGTCGGAGCGCCCTACCCGCCCCCGCAGCTGGTACAGCTGGCTGATGCCGTAGATGTCCGCCCGGTCGATGATGATCGTGTTGACGTTGGGTATGTCTATGCCGTTCTCGATGATGGTCGTGGACACGAGCACGTGGAAGCCGCGGTGGATGAAGCGGTGCATGATGTCCTCGAGCTCGTGAGGGGCCATCTTGCCGTGGGCCTTCTCTACCATCACCTCGGGCACGAGGCGCTGGATGAAGGCCATGGTATCGTCCAGGGACTGCACGCGGTTATGGAGGAAGAAGACCTGCCCGTCGCGCTCCACCTCGCGCCGTATGGCCCGGGCGATGAGGTCGGGCTCGAACTCGTCGACCACGGTCTGGATGGGATGACGGTTACTGGGCGGAGTGGTCAGGACCGACAGGTCCCGTATCTTGAGCATGGACATATGCAAGGTTCGCGGAATGGGCGTGGCCGTCAGGGTCAGACAGTCTATGTTAGCCCTGAGCTCCTTGAGGCGCTCCTTGTCCTTGACGCCGAAGCGCTGCTCCTCGTCGACGATGAGAAGCCCGAGATCCTTGAAAACCACGTCCTTCTGCAGGATGCGGTGCGTACCGACGAGCACGTCTATGGCGCGGCCCGTTTGCGCGGCAAGATGCGCGGCAATGCCTGTCGATGCAATTATGTCGCTTTCGGAG
>CAZNNA010000026.1:13643-18303 GCA_964573825.1 uncultured Treponemataceae bacterium | reverse complement strand
TAGGCGATGTTGTCGTAGACGCTCATGGGGAAGGGGTTGGGCTTCTGGAAGACCATGCCTACCCGCTTGCGTAACCCAATGACGTCTATGCCCGGCGATAGGACGTTCTCGCCCTCGTAGAGCACCTCGCCCTCGACGCGTACGCCGTCTATGAGGTCGTTCATGCGGTTGAGCGTCCGCAGGAAGGTCGACTTGCCGCAGCCCGACGGGCCTATGAGCGAGGTCACCGAACGCTCCCTGATGTCCGCTCCCACGCCCTTCAGGGCCTGGTTCTGTCCGTACCAGAGGTTTAAGCCCTTGGCGGAAATCTTAACGCGCGCTTCTTGCATCGCTATGGTCCTTTAAGCGGCCGCCCCGCGGCGCATCCTGGCGACGAGCCGCTTGGCGGAGAGGTTGAAGATGAGCACGACGGCCACGAGCACCGTCGCGGTGGAGAAGGCCATGTCGAAGGAGACGCCCTCGGCGAAGAGCAGGTACACGTGGGAGGAGAGGCTGCGGGCCGAGGAGAAGAGGCCTCTGGCCAGCTTGTAGTCGGCGCCCATGGTAAAGAGGAGGGCCGCCGTCTCGCCTACCGCGCGGCCCACCGCGAGGAGGAGCCCCGTAAGGATACCGGGCGCCGCCGTGGGCACGACGACCTTGAAGATGGTCTGGAGCTTGGTGGCTCCCAGGGCCAGCGAGCCCTCCCGCAGGGAGCGCGGCACCGCCTTGAGAGCCTCCTCGCTCGTGCGCACTATGGTCGGCAGTATCATCAGCGTCAGGGTCAGCGAGCCGGACAGGAGCCCGAAGCCGAAGCCCAGTATGGTCACGAAGAAGAGGAAGCCGAAGAGGCCGAAGATGATGGACGGAATGCCGGCCAGCGTCTCCGTGCCGAGCCGTAGGAGCCTGAGGAGGGGTCCCTGCCTGGCGTACTCGACGAGGTAGACCGCGGCCATCACCCCGAGGGGCGCGGCGAAGGCTACCGTCAGCGCGAGCATCATGAAGGTGTTGAGGATGATGGTCGATATGCCGCCGGTCTTGCCCGCGAGCCCCGGTTCCTCGAGGAGGAAGCGCGGCGTCAGGTTCCAGCCACGCTTGACGCCCGTTATCCAGGCCAAGGGCAGGCCCGCCCTCGTCGCGTCCCCGGCGGGCGCTATGCCCGCGGCTCCGCTCGTCTCGGAAAGGAGCGCGAGGTAGCCGGCCGGCGTACGGCCCTCGGGGCCCTCGGCGCCAGCGCCCGTCGCGCCTCCGGAGGCGTCCTGGATAACGCCCGCCGCCCGAGCGGCCGACATGGCCTCGGGCATGCCGGAAGGCGGGAGCAGGGGCGCCGCCGCGAGGCTCGGGCCGCCGAGCTCCTTCCAGTCGGGAATCTCCCCGGCGAAGAGGGCCGCTACGTCCTTGACGCTCAGGTCCTCGAGGTAGGATTCGTCCTCGAATTCCATGACGTCGGGGTTGAGGACGACGGCCATGCGGCGGAGGGCCACGGCCTTGACGCCCTTCGGGGCGCCGGCCATGGCCGACTCGGGTACCAGGGCCACGGCCCCGGGGCGCTCCGCCACGGCCTTTAGCGCCTGGGCCGCCGAGGTCTGGAACTCCACGAGGCCGCCCCAGAGCGGGTAGCCGCCTTCCTCGCGCGAGCCGAAGAGGAAGTCCTCCGCCCTGGCGCCCTCCGGCGCGCTCGGCTCGACGGCTATCGGGGCTAGTTCCTCGTCGGTACCGTCGAGCTTGGCCCAGTTGATGTATTCATCGGTGAACATGCCGTAGAGGCGTTCCCAGTCGAGGGCCGATAGCCGCCGCTCGGCGTTGACCGCTATCACGAGGCCGTCCGGGACGGTCTCCTCATAGGGAAGGACCGTCGATCTCGTTATATTAGAGTACCGCAGCCCTCGGTACACGATGAAGCCGAGTATGATCGCCAAGACGGCTATGGTCAGGTAGGACAGGCCCTTGACGATGCCGAAGGCGACGGCCTGGGAGCGCAATGCGGCTCGGTGCGATCCGGCACGGAGCGATCCCTCGGCAGGCGATCCCGCAGTAGCCTTAGGCATTCGAGGCCCCCTCCATCTCCGCTATGCTGCGCTTGAGCGCCAGCTGGACTATCAGGTTGAGCGCCAGGATGAAGGCGAAGAGGACGATGCCCGTCGTGAAGAGGCTCGTCAGGTGGTCGCCCGTGGCGTAGCTCATGTCGGTGATTATGTTCATGGTTAAGGTGCGTACCATGCCGGTGAGCCCCGTCGGCATGATGGGGGCGTTGCCGCCGACCATGAGTACAGCGAGGGTCTCGCCTATGGCCCGGCCCATGCCCAGGATGACGCCGGCCACTATACCCGAGCGCCCGGCAGGCAGGAGCACCCGGTAGATGGTCTGCCAGTGCGTGGCCCCGAGGGCCAGGGAGCCTTCCTTGAGCTCCCGGGGTATGGCGCGGAGCGATACCTCGGTAACGTTGATGATGGTCGGCAGGGTCATGACGGCCAGGATGAGCGAGGCGGATAGGACGCCGTAGCCCGTGCCCCCGAAGACCGTTCGAACGGCGGGCGCTATCACCGCAATGCCGAAGAGCCCGTAGACCACCGACGGTATGCCGGCGAGCAGCTCTACGGCCGACTTTACGAGGCGGGCGGAGCGCCTCTCGGACAGCTCGGCCAGGTAGACGCCGACGGAGAGGCCCACCGGTACGGCAATGGCCAGGGCGAGGCCGGTGACCAGGAAGGAGCCGACGATGAACGACAGGATGCCGTACTTGGGCTCGGGCGCCGTCGGTTCCCAGGTCGTGGTAAAGAGGAACTCCAGGACCGAGACCTTCTCGAAGAGGGGGAGCCCCCGCTGGAACAGGAAAACCGTGATGAAGAGCACGGCGATGATGGAGAGGGCCGCCGCTATGAAGAGTATCCGTTCCACGGCGCTCTCGAAGAGCCTTCTATGGCGCACGCTGCGCTCCTTGCAAAGCGAAGGAGCCGGGCGACCGGAACGGCCGCCCGGCCCGATGGGTTCGCCCGCCCAGGGGGACGGGCGTCGTCGGGATGCGAGACCCTACTTCTTGGGAAGGGGGATGAAGTCGGCGGACTTGACTATGGCCTGGCCCTTGGGGGACAGGACGTAGTCTATGAAGGCCTTCTCCAGGCTCCCCTCGACCGGGGCGGACTTGGTGATCAGGAAGAGGTAGCGCGATATAGGGTACTTCTTGGCTATCACGTTGGCCTGGGTCGGCATGACCTTGTCAATCGAGAGCGAGAGGCCTCCCGCCTTGACGACCTCGTCGGCGAAGGCCATGCCCACGTAGCCTATGGCGCCGGGGGTGGAGAGGACCTTTATGGCGACCTCGCCGTTCTCCTTGGCCACGATGGCGTCCTTGCGGTAGGCTATCTTCTTGCCGAAGGGCTTCTGGCAGACGAGCTCCCAGAAGGAGGCGTAGGTGCCGGACGATTCGTCGCGGTTGACCACGACTATGGGCTTGTCCTTGCCGCCGAGCTGCTTCCAGTTGGAGATGTCGCCGTGGTAGACCTTGGCCAGGTCCTCCATGGAGATGTTCTTGATGCCCGTGTCCTTCTTATTGACGATGACCGACAGGCCGTCGAGGGCGATGGGGGTGGCGACGGCTCCCTTCAGGGACTCCGCGTCGTACTCGGCCGAGGAGCCGGAGAGGGTGAACTGGCCGCCTAAGAGGCCCTTGAGGCCGGCGCCCGAGCCGACCGCCTCGTAGGAGATCTTGACGCCGGGGTTCTCCTTCTGGAACTGCTCGATGGCCGGATAGGCTACCGGGGCGACCGTGGTCGAGCCTCCGAAGGTGTAGGTTCCCGAGAACTGGGCAAAGGCCGCGGTCGCGGCGGCCAGGGCCGCGGCGAGCATTACCGTCTTCTTCATGTCTTCCTCCCATGTCGAGTGCCGGCCCCTCCGGGGCCAGGCCGGGGCCTCCGCCGGCCCCTGACGCGACAGAAGGTACATGAGGCGCAACGCCCCTTCGTGAGCGTTGCGTTAAAGGACGGTTAAACGCGACTAGAAGGGCAGGAGCTTCTTGCCGACGGTCTCGTTGACCATCTCGGCCATGGCGAGGTACAGGGCCGCGGCGCCGCAGACGATGCCCTCCCAGCCGGCGAGGCGCCCGATGAGGGCGGAGCCGGTCCAGTCCTTGACCGCCAGGAGTATGAAGAGGATGTCCAGGGTCACGAAGACGAAGATGAGCACCTTGCTCGACTTGACGGTGCCTATGGTCATGAAGATGGAGAAGACGGCCCAGGTGAAGAGGAACCAGCCCATGTA
Source organism: uncultured Treponemataceae bacterium (assembly GCA_964573825.1). Taxonomy (GTDB): domain Bacteria; phylum Spirochaetota; class Spirochaetia; order Treponematales; family UBA12059; genus SZUA-370. The sequence goes on along the minus strand of CAZNNA010000026.1, from coordinate 14,070 downwards.
GCCGTCGGGCGTAGCCGCGGCTATGCCGAGCCTGGGCAGGGTCCAGGTGGCGACGAGGGCGATCCAGAAGAAGCCGTAGGAGGTGAAGGCCAGGGTACCGAAGGTGTTACCCTTCTTGTACTCGAGTATGCCGGCTATCACCTGCGCCAGGCCGCCGTAGAAGATGCCCATGGCCATGATCATGGCGCTGATGGGGAAGAAACCGGCGTTGTGGATATTGAGGAGGATGGTGGTCATGCCGAAGCCGGCGAGGCCGAGCGGGCCCGGGTTGGCGAGTTTCTGTTCCATGTCGGGGAGTTCTCCTGGGGTGGCGTCGAGGGGATATTAGGCGCCGCCAGGCGGCGCGTACGTCCCGAAAGCCGACGATTTCTACTCCGCCCGGGCTCGCCTCGTCAAGCGGCCGGGGCGGCACCAGCCGGGGCGGCAC
>CAZNNA010000026.1:0-13543 GCA_964573825.1 uncultured Treponemataceae bacterium | reverse complement strand
GCCGGGGCGGCACCAGCCGGGGCGGCACTTGCCCTCGAGCCGGCTAGCGCAGCAGTCCGCCTATGTCCCCTACCCGGGAGAGGCCCTCGCGTTCCATGAAGGCGCGTACGCCCTCGACGACCTCCAGGGGCGACTCGGGGCGCATGAAGATGCCCGTACCCATCTGCACCGCCTTGGCTCCCGCGAGCAGGTACTGGAGCGCGTCGCCAGAGCAAGTGATGCCGCCGAGCCCTATGACCGGTATGGACACCGCCCGCGAGGCCTTGTAGGCGCAGGCCACGCCGACCGGTCGCACCGCGGGGCCCGAGAGGCCGCCCGTGCCCATGGCCAGGACGGGGCGCTTGGCCTTGACGTCTATGACCATGCCGACGAGGGTGTTTATGCACGATACGGCGTCCGCGCCCCCGGCCTCGGCCGCCTTGGCGATGGAGGCGATGTCCGCGACGTTGGGGGTGAGCTTGACGATGACGGGTCGGCGCGACGAGCCGCTGGCGCCCGGGACGGCGCCTTCGCGAGCGCGTGCGGCGTCGCGGAGGCGGCGCGTCAGGCGCTCCACCTGGGCGGGATCGGTGCCGAAGGCCAGGCCTCCGTGGGCGACGTTGGGGCAGCTCACGTTTATCTCGTAGCCGCCTATACCGTCCTCCGCCTCCAGGCGCTCTACCACGCGGAGGTAGTCGTCCTCGGTCTTGCCCGCCACGTTGACGATGACGGCGCAGCGCAGCCTCCGGAGCCCGGGCAGCTTGTCGGCGACGAAGGCCTCGAGGCCGGGGTTGGCGAGGCCTATGGAGTTGAGCATGCCGGCCGGGGCGTCGGCCAGGCGCGGCGTCCGGTTGCCGGCCCTCGGCTCGGGCGTCACCGCCTTGGTATAGATCGCGCCGAGGGCGTCCACGTCGACGAGGGGGGCGTACTCCTCGCCGTAGCCGAAGGCGCCGCTCGCGGCTCCCACGGGATTGGGCATGGTAAGGTCGCCCACGCGTACGGATAGGTCGAGGCTCATAGGGTTCCCTCCCAGGCTACGGCGTGCCCGTCCAGTACCGGGCCGTCGGCGCAGGCGCCGACGCCGCAGGCCATCCACTGCTCCACGGCCGCCTCGAAGGGCGCCTGACGGCTCGCCGCTACGCGTTCCACGGCGGCCATCATGGGCGCGGGACCGCAGGCGTAGTAGGCGGGCGGCAGGCCCGGGTCGAAGCCCGAGAGCCAGTCGGCCACGCTGCCCCGGAAGCCCGAGCTACCGTCGTCTGTACAGACGGCCGTGCCGGCCGGAAGGGGCAAGGACGGGACGAAGGCTGAGCTGCGGAACCCCATGGCTAGGATGGGCGCCTCGCAGCGTCCGGCCGCTGCGTCCGCCGCCAGGACCCGGGCCAGGTAGAGCATGGGCCCGAGGCCTATGCCCCCTGCCGCGAGGACGGGCCGGGTGCCCCTGGCAGGCGCGCTGAAGCCCTTGCCCAGGGGCCCCAGGGCGTCGAGCGGATCGCCTACCCCGAGCCGGGTCAGGTAGGCGGTGCCCCGTCCCCGTAGCTGGTAGACGATGGACGCCTCCGCGCCGCCCGTCTCGGCGCCGTGCTCCGCGTAGCCCGAGAAGGCGAAGGGCCTACGAAGCGCCGGGTCGTAGGCGCCCCCCGCCCTAATGGTAAGGAAGCTGCCCGGCGCCGGGCGCTCGCCCGACGGCCACGTGAAGCGCAGCTCGTAGTAGCCCTCGGCCACCTCTCGGTTGGCCAGCACGATGGTATCCTGTCTCTTCATCTTAGGGCGACAGGCTACAGGCGGCGCCGGGGGATGTCAACCGCCCGGCGTCGCCGTCCGGCCCGGCTGCCAAGGCGAGCCGTCCGTGCTATATTAGTCGCAGAGGTAATCATTGAGAAAGCTCCTATCGCTCGGTACCATACTGTTCGCCGCGAGCGTCGTCGCCGCCGGAGGCGACAACGACGCCCCGTCCCTGGATATCGGCTACTACGCCTCCGCCTCCCTCGGCCCCGCAGTGGCCTTCGGCGACGAGGTGGTCGCCTCGGCCGACGACTTCGGCTCGACGGTCGGCTCGGCCGCCTCCCCGGCTCCCGTGACGGGCGCGGCCTTCTCCCTCGGCGCCGACCTGCGTATCTCCGGCCCCTGGCGCCTAGGGCTGGGCCTCGAGGCCCGTCGCCTCGGCGTATCCTTCTGGGCCCCGGCTAGCGGCGACTACCAGTACCTGTCGGTCTGGGTCGCGGGGCTCAGGCTCGGTGCTCGCTACGAGCCGGGTCCCTGGTTCGCCGGGCTCGGCGGCCTGGCCTCGGCCCCCGTCTCCGGCATAGCCCAGGGCGGCGGTAAGGCCGGCGCCGGCGCCAGCGTCTCCCTGGGCGTCGAGGCCGGAAGGTCCTTCATGCCCGGAGCCTACCTGGAGGGCGGCCTGGCCTTGGCTCCGGCGCGCGCCCTGGGGCCCTTCGCCGTGCGACCCGTGCTCAGCCTCGAGGCCGCCCTCTGGCCGGGCGGCGCCTTCGATAGCATGCAGGCCTCGCTCGCCGATGGCCTTACCGCCTGGCAGGCCGCCCTCGGCCTGGCCCTGACCCTGGACATAGCCCCGAGGTTCCCGTAATGACAAGGATGTTACTGCGCGGTATCGTAGCTCTCGCCTCGTCGATCCCGCTCGTTCTGGCGAGCTCCTGCGACCTCTTCGGCGGCCTCCTTAAGCCGGCCGATATCGACGCGGCCGCTCCCTACGTTCGTTTCATAGAGGAGGGACAGGATATCGACCTCTCCCTCTACGCAAGCTCGCTCGGCCGCTCGGCCTACGTCGTCCTGACGACCGGGAGCTCGGGCGCCGCCTCCAAGCCCGCGGCGACCTCGCGCGACCTTGGGACGCTCGAGCGAACGATAGCTACCGAGCCTCGCGATCGCGGCGAGGCGAGCTCCGAGGCGATCCGTTCCCGAGGGCTCGAGGCCGTTCAGGCCAGGGCTAGGGCTCTCGGTACCGACGCCGATGCCGCGGCTATACCGTATCGCCTGAGTAGTACCGGTGATCCACGGCTTGACTCGGTCAACCAAAGAAAGACTTTCTATGTCGTGTCGAACGAAGCGGGTAACGCCGTAGAGGCGCGAAACGCTACCTGCCGCTACGTGAGCGCCGCCGCAGTCGACTTCGGCGGCGGGCGATCCCGGACCCTGAGCATCTGGGTAGCCGACGATTGCTGGGCTCCCTCGACCAAGAAGCACGTCGTGGACCAGGCGGCCGTCGAGGCCCTCGCGCTAAGGTTCTTCGGCGCGGCCGGCGCGCCGTCCGAGTCGATCTACGCCTGGGTCACCTCTATCCTCGGCGACGAGTGGGGCGCGCATTCGTACGCTAACCTCATACCGGCGAGCGGCAACGTTACCGTCCTGCTCGCCGACATATCGAAGGACGACTCGGACACGGGCGGCATCGTGGGGTACTTCTATCCCGGCGATAGCATCGTCGGCTCCGATACCTCGAACGAGCGCGTGATGTTCGTCATCGACGCCGTCATGTACGCCAATCCCGACGACGAAGGAAGAGGGAAGCTGCTCGAGAATCTGCAACCTAATCCAGCATACTCGGATAACGGATGGTCAGCTTCCGACTATTGGCCCCAGACGATTTTCTCCACGCTCGCCCACGAGTTCCAGCACATGATCCATTTCTACCAGAAGGCTATCCTGCGCGGAGGGAACACCCTCTACCAGCCGGTCTGGATAGACGAGCTGTGCTCCATGCAGATAGAAGATCTGCTAGCGGATAAGCTTGGCGTGTCGGGACCGCGCGGCGTGGAGCCTTTTAACGACTACTCGGCCGGGAGCGCCGGGAATACCTCGGGGCGGCTCGCGAGGTTCAGTCAGTATAATGACATATCCCTCGCGGATTGGGGCGGCACCGACGTCCTGGCCAGCTATTCGGCCGCCTACGCCTTCGGGGCCTACTTGACGCGCAATTACGGAGGCGCCGAGTTCATTCGACGCGTCGTCCAGACGGCCGATGTCAGTCCCGGAGCCGTCGCCTCGGCCGCGTCGGCCTATACGGGCAAGACCGAGACCATAGAAGGACTGCTCAGACGCTGGGGCGCCGCGGTATTGTTATCCAACGATAGCTCGGCCCCGGCGTTCTATCGCTATAATAGCGGCGGCGCCTTCACGTCGACCGTCGACGGGGTCGACTATAGGCTGGGTTCCATAAACGTCTGGAACTACGTGACGGGCGGTCAGAATTCTAGGGGGCTCGTCGTCTTCGATCAGACGAACGTAGGGCAGGCAACGGGCGGCGCCATATCGAATATCCTCCTCGGCCTAGGCGACCCTGCCAAGTTTCCCGACTGGTCCCTGAAGGTGCCCGAGGGCATGTACGCTACGGTGGTGATTGACTAGGCGGCGTTAAGGGCCTCCTAGAGACCATAGATGAAGGAGAACAATATGATAGGGAAACGAAGGCTGGCGCTCATCGCCACGGCGATCGCCTCGACGGCCCTCCTCGGGTCGTGCGAGATGGTCATGTCGCTATTCAATAAGCCGCCTAGGATCAGCCTCGCCATAACGGATAACTACGACGCGAGCCGCGGCTATGTCGTCAACGACCAGGAAATCCAGATCACGGCTACGGTCAGCGATCCGGATAAGGATACCGTGACGGTCGCCTGGTTCGTGGGGAGTACGGACCAGCAGTACGATAAGCTCGTTGGGTTCTTCTCCCCGACGGGGAAGACGAGCGATACGACGGTGACCGTCAAGGTCGTGGCTACGGATGAGCACGGAGAGCAAGCCAGCGCCGCCCTCGACATCAAGGTCAAGGCCACGGCGACCCTCCAGATATCGAACGCGAGCGGATCTGCCATGACGCAATTCAAGGCCAGGACGAGCGGCGCTTCCTCGTACGGGTCGGATTGGTTCGACGGCGGAAGCCTCTCGGACAAGTACTATACCAATTTCATCGGCATACCCGCCGGTACCTACGATTTTAGCTGGGCCTACGGGGCCCAAGGCGGGAGCTACGCCGGACTGGCGCTCTCGAACGGCACCCCGCGGGGTATCCGCGTCACTGGATCGACGGCCGCCGCGTTCACGCCCGGGGCCGGTACCTATTCGATCCTGCCCCAGTACTCCGCCGCCGCCTACCTGGTCGAGCGTCCCTAGGGCCTCGCAGCGCTACCTGCGGCGACGCCTGGATGGAGGCCCCGACCACGTATCGGGGCCTCCCCTCGGGGGCCAATGGACTGCCCTAGAAAGCCAATCCCCCCCGGAGCGATAGGGCGCCCGCGGCGACCTCGGCGTTTGGGTACTGCCCCCCGTCCTCGGAGAGCGAGCCCAGGTCAATGGCGAAGGCGAGGCCGAGAACCAGGGACCCGAGCCGTAGGTCGGCGCCGACCTCGAAACCGAGCCCCGGTCCGCTATAGTCAGTCACGGTATCGGCCGCGCTTGGGCTCACGAAGTCCCAGGCGAGCGCATAGGCGAGGTATGAGGCGCGAATGCCCGCGAAGGCCTGGACGGGCCCAAGGGGCAGTGTGAGGCCGAGCCCGACGCCCAGCGCTAGCGTATCGCTGGTGACCGTCGCGAGGTTGCCCGCGAATTCCGCTTGGGTCAGCGAGCCTGAGCCGGATAGGTACAGCCCCCCGATCGGGAATAACGCGCTGGCGCCGACGCGGAGGCCGCTCACCGCCTCAGTATCGTCGGTCGCCCATGAATAGTAGTTGAAGTATGTTCCGTTCTCGTAGCCGACCGTGGCGCCGGATCCGACCTCGAGGCTGAGCACGGCGAATCGTTCGCGCTTCGGGTCCGAGGCCTCGCCGGGCTGCGGTATCGATCCCCCATCCCGAGGCTTGGCCTCGGCCGAGGAGGGGGGAGCCGAGGCCTCCGCGGCTACGAGCCTTTCCGAGGGGCGGGTGGTCGCGACGGCGTCCTGCCCCATAGCGGCGGCTACGAGCTTTCGGCCCAGCTTGCCTGCCATATCGATGAGGACGGCCAGCGAGCCTTCCTCGTTGACGGAGGCCTGGGCCGTTATGACGCCTGTCTTCACCTCTATCATCTTTGCCGAGAGGAAGTAGGTCCTATCGAGCTGCTGAACGGTCGAAACGACGATGTAGGTGGCCTTGAGGAACCCGCCGATCGTGGCGAGCTTCTCGCTATCGCCCGCAGTCAGATCGGAGGTGCTGAATTCCAGCTCCGAGAGCGTCTTGTTGATGAAGGCCCTGTCGAGGACCGTGAAGAGCTTGGAACGGACGAACTCTTCCATGACCTTCTCGGTGATCGGTATCACTACCTTGGGGTCCACGCCCTTGGGCAATTCGGTATCGAGCACGGCTATGCGTTCCTGGGCCGCGGCCGGGATAGCCAAGGCCAGGGCCAGCGCCACGGCTCCGAGATAGCGCTTCACCATCGGTTCCTCCTAGGGTGCAATGCCGTTAGTATAGCGCCCGAATGCCAGATGTCATAGGTGGAAAAACTATCGGGCATCGCCGGCCTCCCTGGATCGCGCGACGCTCCCTTGCCTCGCGTGTTGCCCCTCCCGTCTCTTCGTGCTACCGTCGACGGCATGGATGCCACATTCAAGCTGATCAAGGATAGCGACGAGCGGCTGGCCAAGGCCCTCGTCTGCGCCGTCACGGCCACGGTGCCGGCCATCGGGCCCGCGCCCGAGGCCCTGGCGAGCCTGCTCTCGGCCCTCGCGGAACGGCGCCGGGAGGAGGATTTCCCTCCGGCGGCGGTCAAGGAGGCGGTCCGGGCCATGCTCAGGGCGGGCGGCTTCAAGCCCGCGGGTCGGCAGAAGCCGGCGAGCGAGTACCTGGCCCAGGCCGCGCGCGAGGGGCGCTTCCCAGCAATCAACGGGCCCGTGGACTGCAATAACCTCTTGTCGCTGGAGACGGGCCTGCCCATAAGCCTGCTCGACGCCGACGAGCTGGCCGGCGGGGCCCGTATCCGCGTCTGCTGCGAGGGCGAATCCTACGTCTTCAACGCCTCGGGCCAGGAGATGGACCTGGCGGGCCTCCTCTGCGCCTGCGCCCCCTCCGGGGAACCGCTCGGCAACCCGGTCAAGGATTCGATGCGCGGTAAGCTCAAGGACGGTACCCGCCGCCTGGCGGGCTTCATCTACGCGCCGCTGGGCCTCTATTCGCCGACTTCGCTCCTGGCCGTAGGCGAGCGCTTCGCCTCGCTCCTGGCTGAGCATTGCGGCGCCGTGGATGCCCGGGTAGCGGGCGCGGCCTAGCCCCTCCCCGTGCCGCCCTTCTATTCGCTCGGCTAGGAATCGAACCTGGAGAGCTCGCTCTCTACCATGGTGAGCCGTTCCTGGAGCGTCTGGATGGTGCGCTCCAGGCGCGCCCGCTCCTTGTCCAGCCTGGCCTTGGGATCGTCCGACGGTTTCTCGGACTTGACGAGGGCCTTGACGGTCTCAGGGCTCTTGCCTGACTTGAAGGCCTCTATGGCCTGCGAGCGGGTCTCGGGCTTCTTGATGCCCGAGACTATCTTCATGGCGTCCCAGCCGAGATCGGCCGGCACCTGGTAGGCGTAGGCCTTCATCGCGGCGCCGGCGCTGGTCCGGGGTACGCCTATGGCGCGGTCGAGGTAGTCCTCGAAGCGCACGAAGCGCTTGCGGCAGAGCGCCTCGGCCTCCACGATGAGCTTGCCGAGGTCGAGCATGACCCGGCCGTTCTCGGGTAGCAGGGCTCGTATCCTAGCGGTGAGATCCTTGAACTCGGGGTCCTTGTCGAAGCTGTTCTCGTAGACCCCCAGGCTCTCGGCCTTCTCCAGGAGCCCATGGAAGATGGACCAGAACTCGTTGGTATGCGCACGGGCTCCGGGCACGAAGGCGCCCCGCTCGCAGTGAAGGTGGTGCGCGAACTCATGAATGGCCGTATAGGCGAGCTGGCCCTCGTTCTCGAAATTCTTATTATGGATCAGGATCTCCCGCGTGAGGGGCTTATAGAGCCCGTTGACCATGCCGCTCTTCTTGCCGGTAAAGACGACGCTGAAGTCAGTCTTGGCGTCCTCGAGCCGCAAGAGCATCTCCTTGACCTGATCCTGGTTCATCCTAGCCTCCGCGCGCACTCTACTATGGCCCCGGCCGCTCCGGCAAGTTAGGGCTCGGCACGAACGATCGAGATACGGTCGAATAAAAGCATCGTTACCGAGCCAGCCGGCGTAGACGAGTACCGTCGCATCGATTAGGATGGACGCTTAGCCTTAAGCGAAAGGACGTCGAGTGGCCAAGAAAACAAACTACTCATACGAGAAGCGCCAGAAAGAACTGGAGAAGAAGAAGAAGAAGGAAGAGAAGCTCAAGAAGAAGCAGGAGCGCAAGGCCGGAGGCGGAGCCGAGGGCGACGACCAGGTCGACGGGGACGAGTCGGAAGACGGCGAGGACGACGCCGAAGACGACGGCGACTCCGCTACCGACGGCGAGCAGTAGGGCGCGTTGAGCGCCCTCGCTAGCGTAGCGCTCGCTCCAGCTCGGCCGTATTGTAGCCTACGATGACGCGGCCGTTGATATCGGTCACCGGTACGCCCATCTGGCCCGACTTCCTGACCATCTCCTCCGCCTTTCGGGGGTCGGCGGCTACGTTGTACTCATCGAAACGCACGTTCCTGGCCTTGAGCCAATCCTTAACCAACCTGCAATACGAGCAGCTAGGGGTTGAATACACGCTGATAGCCATCGCATCCTCCAATAATATATGGAAATACTAATATAAGCTACGAATTCTCGCAGCGAGGGTCAAGCGCCGCTGCGCCGGGGCGCGTGATAGCGCCATGGGACTCATCCGAAGCGGCTACTCGCACGGCCTTGCCCGATTCGCGGCGTTAGCGTTGGCCTCGGCCCTGGTTCCGCGGGTCGAGGCGGTAGCCCAGGATAGCGAGGGTACCGGGGCTACCGTTCGCGCCCGCATGGGCTCCTCCGCGTCAGAAGGCCTATCGGCGCGCCTTTGGCTGTCGGCCGAGGGCCTGTCGCTACGAGCGGAGGCCGATAGGCTAGCCCGGGACGGCTCCTCGGTAGGGCCTAGGGCGACGATGAGCCTGTCCTTTCCTCTGCTACGCTCCGGGCACGCGCGTCCCGCGGGGCTCTTGGCCTTCCTCTGCCAGCCGGCCTCGACGAGCCGTTTCCTTGCCGGCCCGGGGGCCCCGCCCCTCGAACCGGCCGGGCTGTCCGATGCCGCCCTGCTCGGCGCGGCCGTAGGCGACGGGCTCGGGCTCTTCGGCTTCGTTCCCGCCCGGGGCGGGGAGCCGGATCCCGGGAGAGAGGCCTTCGGCCTCTGGCTAAACCCGAGGGACGGTCGGCTGGCCCTGATACTCGCGAACGCTCGACGGCCGGCGAGGCCGGGCGGCCCCGGTTGGTACGATAGACCCGAGCCGCCCGGCGAGAGCTGGCACGCGGGGGCCGGGCTTACGCTGGGCGAGCGGGGCGCCTGGGGCCTATCCGTCGCCGGCGCGGCCTTCGGCGCCCGGCCGGGACTAGGGCCTCCTGGTATCCTCCCCTTCGTCGACGGGGGGGCGGCGCGCGTAGAGGGCCTGCTCTCCGTGGGCCGCTGGCGCCTCGAGGCGACCATATCCGCGACGAGCCCGGCCTGGGCGGGGCTCTGCGGCGCGTCATCCGAGGCGCTCAAGGTCGCCTGCGAGCTTCGCTACCTCGGCCGCGCCCTCTCGCTCGGCGCCGCCTACCGTTTCGGGCTAGAGGATTGGGATGCGGGGTCGCCCGCCAGTACCCTGCGCGGCGGAGCCTCCCTCCGCGGTAGGCTCGGTACCCTAGGCGCGGACGGCTCGATCGCCCTCGGAGACTCGATCGTCGCCACGCTCGACGCGTCGTTCCAGCCCGGATTCCTGCCTTGCCTGCGCGTCGATACCTCCTGGAGGGCCGTCGACGGCGTACCGAGCCGCTTCGACGCGACGGCTCGCCTCTCCGCCGGCGAACGCCCGCGCATCGTGGCGGACCTGGGAATTCGCTTCCTGCCCGAGGGAAGGAGCGTCAAGTCGTCGCTTTCCTGCGCCATGCCGATGAAAGGACTCGCCCTGGGCTGCGAGCTAGGTACCGACGGCTGGATACTCATCGATACGGTACAGGCGCCTGGTTCGGACACGGCGCTACCGCTCGCCGCCTCGGCCTGGGCCAGCCTAAGCCTGTAAGCCTGTATCCTTGCCTAAGAATGCCTCGCGCAGAGCCGCAGGGACCGCGAAGAAAGAGGAATAACCTAGCAACCATGGATCGCGGGGCCTGCCTTGCGCATGGGCATCGGCGCTTATCGCGCCGACGCGCCATGCTCCAGGCACCCGCGATCCAAGGCCGTATTAGATTCCTCTTTCATTGATTCTGTCTCGTGGAAATCTATTTATCCTTCTCATCTTGTTAGATTTTCCATTCTTCCTTCGTGCCGTTGTGGCTTCGTGTGGTCCATTCATCATAGGTTACCTCTCTACGGCTCGGCGACTTCGCGCGAAATTCTGTACTAAGGATGCGTCGCGCAATGGCGCTAAGACGACAAAGGAAGAGGAAGAAAGAGGGAAGCATTCTATGCTTCATAACGCGATAGGATGCCCAGGCCGTCCTCCTTTACCTGAATTTCATAATAGGCTACTCTCTCCGTAACGATCGTTGCTCGGGGGGACGCATGAACCTGGATACGCGGAAGGCCGCCTTCGTCGCCGTAGACGTTCAGAATGATTTCTGTCCGGGAGGAGCGCTGGCCGTGCCGGGGGGCGACGCCGTCGTTCCCGTCGTCAATCGACTAGCCGGCTGCTTCGAGCTCTGCGTGGCGACGCAGGACTGGCATCCCGAGGGCCACGTCTCCTTCGCCTCCGCGCACCCCGGGCTATCCCCGTACGATACGGCCGTCGTGGACGGCCGCGAGGCGACGCTATGGCCTGACCACTGCGTCAAGGGTAGCCGGGGCGCCGACTTCCATCCTGGCCTCAGGCTCGAGCCCTACCGCCTCATACTCCGCAAGGGAACGAGGCCCGGGCTCGATAGCTACTCGGCCTTCTATGAGAACGACGGCGAGACGAGCACCGGGCTCGACGCGTACCTACGGGGGCTGGGCGTTTCCTGCGTCGTCCTGGCTGGCCTCGCCCTCGATTACTGCGTCTTCCATAGCGCCCGCGACGCCGCCAGGCTCGGCTACGGGGTCTTCGTGGTACGGGACGGCTGCAAGGCCGTCGGCATGCCCGAGGGCTCGGTCGGCCAGGCGCTCGCCGACCTCGAGTCGCGAGGCGTCGCCATAATAGATTCCGTGGAGGTTCTTCGTTGACTTCTAGCGCCCTCTTTACCGATTTCTACGAGCTAACCATGGCCCAGGGCTATTGGAAGCACGGGCTCGATACCAAGGCCGTCTTCGACGCGTTCTTCCGCCGCCAGCCGTTCAAGGGCGGCTTCTCCGTCTTCGCCGGACTCGATCCGCTCATCGACGCGCTCGAGGGCTTCAGCTTCTCGTCGGAGGACCTGGCCTGGCTCGAGTCGCAGCGCTGCTTCGAACCTGCCTTCCTGCGCTACCTGGAGGGGTTCCGCTTCTCGGGCGATATCTTCGCTCTCGACGAGGGGGAGATCATCTTTCCCCAGGAGCCGCTGCTCCGCGTGCACGCCGGGCTCGTGGAGGCCCAGATCATCGAGGGGCTCGTCCTAAACCTCGTCAACTTCCAGAGCCTCATAGCGACGAAGAGCGCCCGCGTCTCGATGGCCGCCAAGAACAAGCGCGTGATGGAATTCGGCCTCCGCCGCGCGCAGGGCCGAGACGGGGCCATGGCCGCCTCGAGGGCCGCGTACGTGGGAGGCGCCGCCGCCACCTCAAACGCCCTGGCGGCCAAGGATCTCGGCATACCCGCCATGGGCACCATGGCCCATAGCTGGGTCATGGCCTTCGATTCCGAGCTGGAGTCGTTCGAGGCCTACGCCGATCTCTATCCGGCGGGCACCACGCTGCTCATAGACACCTTCGATACCCTGGGCTCGGGCCTGCCCAACGCCATTACCGTGGGCAAGCGCCTCGCGGCCTCCGGCCGGCGCTTCGGCGTGCGGCTCGACTCCGGCGATATCGATTACCTGTCGCGCAAGGTTCGCAAGGCCCTGGACGAGGCAGGCCTGGACGACGCCTTCATCGTCGTCTCCAACGAGCTCGACGAGTACATAGTCGAGCGCCTCGTATCGGAGGGCGCGCCCGTCGACGTCTGGGGGGTAGGCACCCACCTGGTCACCGGCGGCGACGAGTCGTCCTTCACGGGCGTCTACAAGCTGGCCGCTGTCGAGCGGCGGGGCGAGCTCAGGCCCACGATGAAATTCTCCGACAATCCCGAGAAGGCGACCAATCCTGGCGTTAAGGAATTATATCGTTTATTCGATGAGTCGGGTTCTGCCGTGGCCGACCTGCTGGCCCTGGAAGGCGAGGCGCCCGAGCCCGGCAAGCCCCTGACGCTCTACCATCCGTCGCTCGATACGCGGCGCTTCAGCTACGCCCCCTGCGGCGAGGTTCGCTCCATGCTCAAGCCGGTCATGCGGGGCGGCCGACGCGTCATTCCCCGCGCAGGCATGGACCAGCTACGCAATCGCCGCCTCGAGTCGATCAAGGCCTTCGACCATACCTACCTGCGCTTCCTCAATCCCCACGTCTATCGCGTCTCCATCAGCGAGCGCCTGCGAGAGCTCAAGCTCGGCTTCGTCGAGCGCTATCGGGGACGCCCCGCCTAGAGAGTCCGTAGAGCGCCATCTTGGCGACGAAGAGGGCCGCCAGCGCGAGGGCCCGCCAGAGCCGCCCGGCTAGCGGTATAGGCGAGCTTCCGGCCGACGGCCTCTCGACGCCCGCGAGCCTGGGCCGCCCGGACGGGGCGTACTCCCCGGGCGGAGCGGACACGGCGCGAGCCGGTCCGCCGGCGACGGCCGGAACGTAGTAGCCCTCGCCGACCCTGACCGCTCGCCTCGCGGGGCCTAGCGGCCGCGGCGAAGCCCCCGCGTCGCGCGCGCGCCTGGCCGCCTCGAAGGACGCCCGGGCCGTCCAGAAGGCGCGCGCCGTCTCGGGGGAGGCCAACGCCGCCTCCCCCAGGTAGAGGTCGGCCTTCGCGCGCTCGCGGCCGCCGGCCACGACCGCCCCGAGCGTCGCCCTAGGCGGTAGCGCGCAGGGCTCGCTCATGGAGTACGCGACTGAAATATAGCCGACGGTATCGCTCCTCCCCGCGTCTCGAAGCTCGAGCCCGGCGCCGCTCGAGGCGGTCCCCGGGATCACGCCTCCCCTCGAGGCGAGCGGGCCGAGGCCCGATAGGACGAGCGACGGGAACTCTCCCCTGGCGCCCAGGGGCGCTGGGCTGCCCGGGGCGTCGAAGGGCAGGATGCGGCCGTCCCACTGGACGGCCCAGGAGCCGGGCTCGGCTAGGGACAGCTCGAGGCCCGAGGGGCTCGGGCGTAGCTCGAACTCCTCGGGCTTGGCTCGCCTGAGGCTGCCGTCCGGACCGATGCGCCAGAGCGCCTCGATGGCCGCGCCGCCGCCCGAGGCCAGGCGCGCGATCGGGCGGCCCTCGGCCTCATCCCAGGCGAGCGAGGCGGGGTAGAGGTAGCGCGGCGGCTTGGCGGGCAGCTGCTTCGCCTGCACCCCGCCGAAGGTCA
>CAZNNA010000025.1:0-18519 GCA_964573825.1 uncultured Treponemataceae bacterium | reverse complement strand
CTTGGCCGCGGAGCGCGTCACCGACGTGGAGCTGGCGGCGCTGGAGCGCGTACTCGGCCTCCTAGCGAGCGACCTCGGCGCCGCCTGGTCGCCGGTGGACCGAGTGGAAGGCTCGGTCGACGGGATCGAGACCGAGGCCCGCTTCTGCCAGGTCGTACCGCCTAACGAGATGATAGTGCTAACGTCCTTCGACGTAAGCCTCGGCGCCGCTAAGGCTAGGCTCGACGTGGCCTACCCCTTCCTGACGCTCGAGGCCGTCTTGCCGAGGCTATCGCCTCGCTTCTGGTACGCCCGCTCGCTCGCGGGCCGCGACTCCGCGCCGAGCGCGGTCGCCGAGCGGAACGCACGCAGGACCGAGGCCGAGGCCGCCATAGCGCTCGACGCGGGCCGCCTGCCGGCGCGGGAGCTACGAGCCCTACGCCGGGGCTCCGTCATCGAGCTGCCCGACGAGGGGCGGGCCTGGCTCAGGCTCGGCGGCGCTCCCGTGGCCAGGCTGCTCGAGCCCCGGGCCGAGTCGGGCTCGCTGGTCGCGGCCTTCGCCGATACGGTCGCGACCGAGCGCGAGGACGCGACGGCGGAGCTGGCCAAGGAGGTCAGGCTCGGCCTATCGGCCCTGAAGGCTGGCCTGACCGACGCGGTGACTGCCCTGGGCGCGCGTATCGACGAGCTCAGGGGCGGCCAGGAGAACCTATCGGATCGCGTGCTCTTCGGCCAGGCCGACGCGTCCGCCAACGCGGAGCGCGGCCCCTTCGCCTTCCTATCGGGCGACCAGGCCGAGCCGCTCGCGCTCCTCCTGGCGGCGGAACGACCGCAGCTCGCGGCCATGCTCGTGGCCTTCCTGGACGACGCCTTCGGCGCTCGCCTCCTGTCGCTCCTGCCGGAGGCGATGCGGCCGGAGGTCGCCAGGCGCGTGGCGACCATGGATCGCGTCGCGCCCGAGACCCTCGCCGTGGTAGAGGGCGTATTGGATGTCAGGCTATCGGCGATGGCGCGCCCCGGCTTCGCCCCCGGAGGCGTAGACAAGCTGGCGGGCGTCCTCAACCATGTACCGCGCCAGGTCGAGGCGAGCGTCATCGGCGCGCTGGACCGCGCGGACCCGTCGCTATCGGAGGCCGTCAAGCGCGTCATGTTCGTCTTCGAGGACCTGGTGCTCCTGGACGACGAGTCGGTCGCCCTGGTACTCGAGCGGGCCGACGAGCGCGACATCGTCGTCGCCATGAAGCCGGTCGCCGAGGCCGTCCGCGAACGGCTCTTCGCTCGCTTCCCCGGGGGGAGCCGCGAAAGGCTCAAGGCTTCGTTCGAATCGCTCGGCCGCCTACGGCTCAAGGACTGCGACGCGGCGGGGCAGCGCGTCGTCGCCGTCATACGCGGGCTCGAGGAGGAAGGGCTCATCGGCATACTGAGGGAGGGCGACTAGGCCGCACGCGCGGGGCCGGGCTCCAGGCCTCGCGCAGGCTGGTTTGGCGGCGGTCGGTTTGACGGCGTCGATGTATCGTCCTATGCTCTATGGTAGGACGGACGTCCGGAAGGGAGCGACCATGAGGCGCAGGGCCGCCGCGCTCGCGCTCATCTCCATGCACCTCCTATCCATCGGAGCCTGGGCCGCGCCGCGCCTCGTCATGCCCACCGACGAGTGGAGCCCCTTCCGCATCAAGACCGCGGACTCGGAATCGTCGTTCACCGGCATCGACCTTGAACTAACCGCGCTGCTCAGCGAGGAGCTCGGCTTCGAGCTGGAGGTGCAGCGCCACCCCTGGGGCCGCGCCCTCGAGATGCTCCGGAACGGCCAGGCGGACCTCATGACAGGCGTCGCCTATACGGCGGAACGGGCCGAATTCCTCGAGTACGTACCGACGCCCTACGCCGTGGCCCAGCCGGTCTTCTTCGTCCGCAAGGGCCTGGCGGCGAGCGTCTCCCGCTACGAGGACCTGGCGGGCAAGGTAATCGGCCAGTCTACGAGCTCGTTCTACTTCGAACCGTACAACTCGGACGCATCCCTCATCAAGAAGGACCTCGCCACCGAGGAGCAGATAGTCAAGCTCCTGGCCCTCGGGCGCATAGACGTAGCAATAGGCACCGATCCCAACATCAGCTGGGACGTGGCGCGCTTCGGGCTGCGCGATCAAGTCGAGCGCGCCGTCTACGTACCGCCGTACAAGACCGAACTTTACATCGTCCTTTCCAAGAGGAGCCGCTACCTCTATCTCGCCGACGACGTGGATGCCGTGATCAGGCGCCTCCTGGCCGCCGGCAGGATAGACGCGATCAGGGAGCGCTATCGATGACCGCGAAGCCTGCGGAGGCCCCGAGGCGTAGCAAGCGCAGGCTCTTCGGCGAGATCCAGACCCTTACCCTCCTGAGCTCCACCATGATAGTGCTCGCGGTGCAGGTGTTCCTGCTCGCGGCGACATCCTCCATCATGGTGGGAGACCTCCGGCGGGAGTCCCTGGCCACGGCCGACGAGATAGCCGAGCTGCTCGCCGAGCCGCTCTATAACCTGGACGGCTCGCAGGTCGTTCGCATAGGCGAGGCCCTGCTCGCCTCCGGCCGCATATCGGGCATAGCCATATCATCGGACCTATCCAAGGTCTACCTGGACGCGCGCTCAGGCGATGGGGAACCCGCCATACCGAGCCAGGAACGCGTCATAGCCTATAAGGGCCTGGCGGTCGGACGCGTGATCGTAGACTTCAGCGACGGCGACGCGGTATCGATGCGCCGGCGCCTCGCCGTCATCATGGGCTTCGTATCGCTCGCCGTGGCCCTGGCGAGCCTCGTGGCCAACCGCTTCATAGTCATGCGCCGCATCGCGGAGCCGCTCGATACGATGATACGGGGCATAGGCGCGGTAGGCTCCGGCAGGTACGACCTGCGCCTCGAGGAGACGGGCTTCTCCGACATAGACTCGGTCATAGCGCTGATCAACGACATGGCCCTCAAGGTCAAGACCAAGAACGAGGAACTCCGCTCCCTGAACGAGTCGCTCGAGCAAAGGGTCCAGCGACGGACCGACGAGCTCCGGAGATCGCTCGACGACCTGGCCAAGGCCCAGGACAGCCTCGTGGAATCCAGTCGCCTGGCGGCCCTCGGCCACCTATCGGCCGGCATAGCGCACGAGCTCAACACCCCGCTGGCCGCCATCCTATCCTCGGCCGAGGGCCTCCGCGACTTCCTCGACGAGACCCTGAAGCGAAGGCCCGAAGCCCGCAATGTCCTGGAAGGCGATGAAGCGTCGCTGTACCGAATGCTCATCTCGTTAGCTATCCCGAGACTCGCCAGTCTCGAGGCGGCCCTGGCCGGGTCCAGGCAGGAACGAGGGATACGGAAGCGCCTCGCGGAGGCGGGAGTATCATCACCAGAGGTCGCCGCGGAGCGCATCTGCGAACTCGGCATAGCGGATCGGCTAGGCGAGCTCATCGAACCACTATCTACAAACGGGTCGATACGAGCCCTGGAGGCGGCGGCGGACGACATCGGAGCTCGTCGAATGGCCGAGATAATTGCCCTATCGGCCCGCAAGGCCGCCGGGGTCGTATCGGCCCTACGCTCCTACCTGAGCCCCGAGGCGAGCGACATGGCCGAGCCGGTCGACCTCAAGGCCGAGATCGAGAAGGTGCTCGTCCTCTTAGGCAATATGCTTAAGCACGGCGTCGAGGTAACGCTCAGGCTCGAGCCGGTCAAGGTAATAGGCAGCCCCGACAAGCTGGCCCAGGTCTGGATGAACCTGATACGCAACGCCGCCCAGGCGATGGACTACAAGGGCAGCCTAGAGATCGAGGCGGAGGGCGACGGAGACCTCGTCCGCGTGCGGATCATAGACTCGGGACACGGCATCCCCGACGAGCTCAAGGAGCGTATATTCGAGCCGTTCTTCTCCACCAAGCTGGGCGGCGAGGGCATGGGGCTCGGCCTTGATATATGCAGGCGTATCGTCGACGCCCACGGCGGCTCCATGGGCGTGGAATCGCGTCCCGGCCGCACGGTCTTCACCGTCGCCCTACCGGCCTACCGGGGCTAGGCCCCGGCGGACGCCAAGGAGAAGCGAACGGACCAGGCGCAGCGCCCCGGCCTGGTCTCCAGCGTAGCTTCGCCTCCGAGCTGCTCCGCCAGGCTACGTACCAGGCAGAGACCGAAGCCGGTGCGACCGGCCTCGGCCTCGGCGAGCTCGTCCGGGCAGGTGGCGTAACGCGGCGACGATTCGTCTATGCCCACGCCGTCGTCCTCTACGGATAGCACGCCGCCCGCGCCGTCCTGGCGAAGGCCGATGCGAAGCATTCCTTCCCCGCCCGGGAACGCGTACTTGAACGCGTTGATGATGAGCTCGCCGGCTATCAGCCCGAGGGTCACGCCGACGCTCGGGCTAGCGCGCATGGGTCGCAGGTCGTACGAGAGGCGGACGGCCGAGCCGGGACGGGCGAAGGAGTCCGCAATATCCTCGGCCAGGCTCGATAGGTACTCGTCCAGCTCGACGTCGTTCATGGCGGAGCGGGAATAAAGCCGCTCATGCACGGCCGAGATGCTACCGACTCGCAGCTTAAGCTCCTCGAGGCAGGTCCTGACGCGGGCATCGTCGACAGCTCCCATGTGGATATCGATGAGGCTGGTCACCAGCTGGAGGCTGTTCTTGACGCGGTGATGAGTCTCCCGCACCAGGGCCTCCCTGGAGGCCAAGGCTGCCTTGAGCTCACCGTAGAGCCTGGCGTTGTACAGGGCCACCGCCGCGTGGGAGGCGAAGGCTTCCACGATTCGGACGTCGGAAGGATCGAAGGGCTCGACCTCGGCCCTGTCGAGCGCGACTATGCCTATGGCCTCGTCCGCCACCACGAGCGGTACGCCTAGCCAGGAGCGTATATGGCCGGAGCCGAAATCGTCCCTGCGCGTCCAGAAGTGCGGATAGGACTCCCTGACGTCGGCTACCGCCACCGATCGCCGCGTCGACAGGGCCAGGTAGTTGGGGTAGCTCGGAACCAGCTCGAAGCGCAAGCCGGACACGACGGCAGGATCCAGGTCTCCGCGGAACGCCGCGATCCGCAGCTTGCCGCCGTCGAGCAACTGCAGGCTTCCCGAGGCGAACGGTACCGTCTCCGCCAGGCGCTCTAGTAGCCGAGCGTAGAGCCGATCAGGTTCCGTCAGCATCCTATTGAGCTCGGAGCCGGCCTCGAGCACGGCCGAGAGACGGCTATCAGAGTCCCGATGCCCGCGTCGGGTCGCGCGATCCCGATCCATCGCTCAAGTATAGGCCCGCCGCTTCCTGGCCGCAATATCGAGCGCGCCTCGATCTCGCGTGCTATACTACGGACGGTAGCCTCGCGAACCGTTTACATAGGAGCCTGGCATGAAGCGCAAAATCCGTCGCGGCCCGGCCGTAGCGCTGACCGCCCTCTCGCTCGCGGCCCTCTCCCTCATAATGGTAGCCCTGGTCGCCTGCGAACCGAGCATCCCCGCCGGCGCCCTAGCCCACCGCCCGGGCGGGTCGCTCCCGGCCGGCGCGACCAGGATCGTCGGCCACGAGGCCGCCCGCCTCTCGGTCCTGAGCCAGATCCCCGAGAGCGCCATAGCGAAGGCAAAGAATTCCTTGAAAATCGTGTACGGCCACACCTCGCACGGTAGCCAGATCGTCGACGGCATGTCCGGCTTGGCAACCTTCGCCAAGGCGCCCAAAGGCGGCGCGCCGTATAGATGGAACAGGAATGGCGGGGGAAGCGACGAGGCGCTAGCCCTTCATGATCAGGGCATAGCGGGCGACCTGGGAAACCCCGACAGGACCACCTGGGCCTCGAGGACGCGAACCTACCTCCAAGGCAATCCATCGACCAACGTCGTCATGTGGTCATGGTGCGGGCAGGTTAGCGGATCAAGCTCCTCTGACATCGAAACGTACCTAAGCCTGATGGCCGGGCTTGAGCGCGATTTCCCAAGCGTGACCTTCATCTACATGACCGGCCACCTCGACGGCACGGGCCCGACGGGCAACCTGCACCTTCGCAACGAGCAGATAAGGAACTATTGCAGGGGCAACGACAAGTGGCTCTACGACTTCGCCGATATAGAAAGCTACGACCCGGATGGCAATTACCACCTAGCTAAGTCGGCGAACGATGAATGCGATTACGATTCAGACGGTAATGGTAGTAGGGACGCGAATTGGGCGACGAACTGGCAGGACAGGCACCCAGGGGATTGGTATCAATGTAACTCCGCCCACTCCAAGCCGCTCAACGCCAACATGAAGGCCTACGCCGCCTGGTACCTCTTCGCTCGCCTTGCCGGCTGGAACGGATAGAGTAATAAAACATTTCATCCCTCATTTAAGAGCTTAGCGCCTCTGCTACTTGCACTATATAGTATTAATATAAATTTCGCGCAGAGGCGCAAGGTCGCAGAGAAGCAGCGTTAAGAAGAAAGGACTAAGAGAATTAGACAGGATGCGATAGGATGAGAGATGCGAAGAATTCTTCAAGACATTATTTAAGAGGGGGAATCCAGAATAGTGAACACATAATAGCGTCGAACATGCGATTAGATAAATGACAGGGTTCAATGGACTGCCCCCACTACCCATTTCCCTCGACATCGTCATGACTACCTGCGGTCAGCTTCTGGCTTCTGGCTTCTGGCTTCTGGATTCTGGCTTCTAGATTCTAGATTCCTCTTCCTCCTTCTCCCTTCTTCGTTCATGCCTCCCCCAACCGCTCCTCCGCCTTCCCGAAGAGCCATCCTTGGGCGTAGTCGACGCCGAGCTCCCGGATGGCCGCGAGCAGCTCCTCGGAATCTATGAACTCGGCTATGGTCTTCATGCCGGAGGTCTTGGCGAAGCTGACGACCGAGCGGACCATCTCGGCGGCCCGGTCGTCGGATAAGAGGTTGTGCACGATGGCGCGGTCGAGCTTGACGAATTCCGGGGTAAGCTTGAGGAGGTACTCGAAGCTCGAGTAGCCGGAGCCGAAGTCGTCGACGGCGACGCGTATGCCGACCTCTCGGAGCCTCGCCAGGACGCCTATGGCGCCCTCGAAGTCCCGGAGTTCCTCCGACTCGACGATCTCGACGACGAGGCGCCCGGCGACTCCGTTCGTCCTGGCCTCATCGATAAGGAAGTCTATGGTCTCCTCGTCGAGGAGGTCGTCGATGGTCAGGTTGATGGAGAAGGCGCAGGCGCGGCCGCGGAATGCCCCTATCGCCTTGGCTATGACCTTCGTCGTCAACTGGCGGTAGAGGGCGGTCTTCTTGCTGATATCGAGGAACGCGTCGGGCATGAGGACGCCGCCGTCGGCCGTCCGGAGGCGCATGAGGCACTCGTACTTCTCCACGCGCCGAGTACGAACGTCCACGATGGGCTGGAAGGCCACGATGACGCCGTCGCCCTCGACGGCCTCCATGACGGTACGGAGCACCGCCAGGTTTCCCAGCGGGTCCACGAGGCCGCCGGTCTCGGAGGGGTCGAAGATCTGCATGGGCCTGTGCCCGGCCTTGGCCCGCTTGAGCGCGGCGTCGGCGAACACGAAGGCCTCGCGCCCGGCGGCGAGGCCGACCCTCGTGATGACCGCCGTCTCCTTGCCGCCGAGCATGACGCGCAGGTCCTTGAGCCGCTCGGCCAGGGCCGCGGCGCAGGCGGCCGGCTCGGTTCCGGGGGCGAGCACCGCGAAGGTATCCGCCTGGACGCGATAGGCCTCCCAGCCGCGCCCCATGGCCACGCCGAGGACGGCGCCCGCGAGGCCCCGCAGGACCTCGTCTCCGACAGCCTGGCCGAAGGCCCGGTTGATGCCGGAGAATCCTTCTATATCGAGCAGGGCCACGCAAGGATTCGGGCACTTCTCCACGGCCCTAAGCAGGTGCAGGCGGTTCCCCAGGCCCGTGAGGGAGTCCGTCAGGAAGGCCTCCTCGAGCTCGCGCCGCTTCTCTATGAGCTCGGTTATGTCCTGGCCCGAGGAGATGTATTCCTCGATGCCGCCGGACTCGTCGACTATGGGTACGATGGTGGCTCGCTTATAGTAGCTCGAGCCGTCGGCCTTGCGGTTCTTGAGGACGCCGCGCCAGACGCTACCGGCCTGGATGGTCGACCACATCTCTATGAAGGCCTCGCGCGGCGTATCCGGATGGCGCTCGATGCTCTGGTTATGCCCTATGGCCGCCTCGCGGGCGTAGCCGGTCACCTCGCAGAAGGCGTCGTTCACGTACGTGATGACGCCGTTCATGTCGGTCTTGGTGACCATGGAGCTCTCGTCCAGGATGAGCTTATAGCGCTCGAGCGATCGGAGCTGCCTGGCCAGGGCGCCCTCGGTGGCGCGGATCCGCGAGAGGCTCAGGGCCGCGAGAACGACGAGGAACGCGGAGAGGAAGGCCATGGCGGCGCCGATGGCAAAGCCGTAGCGGCGGCTCGAGGCCTCGGACAGCTCGGCGAAGCGCGTCAGGCTCTCCCGCAGGTCGGAGAAGTAGAAGCCCGACGCTATGATGAGGGGAGGCGACGGTACCCGGAGCACGTAGCCTATCTTGCGGTCCGGCCGCTCCATGCCTGGCATGGTCCAGCGGTACTCCATGAAGCCGGCGTCGCCGTCGCCCAGGGCCTCGCGGAACAGCTCGCCCATGGGCGCGCCGTCGGCCGAGCTTACCTCGTCGAGATGCCGCCCGACGAGCTCGGGTATATAGGGATGGCTCTTGACCACCCAATCCTCGCCGAAGGAGTAGAAGTAGCCGTAGCCGTTCACGCCGAAGCGCTCGAGATCGAGCTGCCTGAGGGCGGCCGCCTCGGCCTCCGTCTCGGTAGCGCCTGCGTCAAGCAGCTCCCGCCGTAGCGAGGCGACGCGGACGCCCGCGTTTATGACGGTCTGGGCCACGACCCTGCGCTGCTCGTCCAGGTACTGTTCCTCGAGCAGCCTGACCTGCTCCGCCTGCAGCAAGGGGCGTATAAGCCCGGAGAACAGGCCCATGGAACCGAGGAGCACGGCTATGAAGACGGAATCCTTGAGGGCGCTCAGCCTCGATGCACGCATGCCGCGGAACATTGCCTCCGTACCTTTCAGGGCGCCGGGGGCCCTGCCCCGGCCAGTCCAGTATCGCGTAACGCGCCCTCGTACGCAATGCCCCGGCTATCTCGGCCCTCGATCAGCGCCAGGCCCAGCCCACCGTCGCCTCCAGGTCGGGTATGCTCATGGAGCCGCCCGAGGTCGCCAGGTAGCGCCACCCTCCGCCGAGCCCGAGGAGAGGACCGGAGGGCAGGACCCACTGGTACCCGACCGAGCCGGAGAGGACGAGGCACCAGGCGCTCGAATCCACGGCGTAGGCGACGCCGGGAACGGCGGAGGCGTACCAGCCGGCGAGCCGTCCGCCCCGAGGACGCCAGGCAAGGCCGCACTCGAGGAGCAGCGTCGCCTGGCTACCGCCGTTGTAGATGAGCAAGGCCGCGGGCGCCAGAGCCAGGCGCGGCCCCAGGGCTATCTGCAGCTCCAGGGGCAGGATGAGGAAGACGGACTTCGGCCTGAGCGATACGGCCGAGAGCAGTAGGTAGGCCGCGTTAGTCGTCAACGCTAGTCGGGCTTCGCCCTCCGCGGCGAGCGCGCTCGGCTCGGAGGAGGGCTCGCCCGGCTCTCCTGGCGAGGAACGGGTCTGGCCATAGGCGCCGCCGAGCATGAAGGTCGCCATGGATAGACACAGCAAGCGCCTGGGCATACCTACCTCCTACCTACTGGCTACTGGCTACTGGCTACTCTCTACTATA
This sequence comes from uncultured Treponemataceae bacterium, assembly GCA_964573825.1. Taxonomy (GTDB): domain Bacteria; phylum Spirochaetota; class Spirochaetia; order Treponematales; family UBA12059; genus SZUA-370. Next base: position 8,807 of record CAZNNA010000025.1, on the reverse strand, counting down.
TTCCCTTCGCTAGTATATCTCGCCGACCGGCCTCCCTGGACGCGCAAGCCCGTTTCAATTACGCTATGGGCATGGAACAAGTACTGATCGTAGACGATTCGATGGTCGCCCGGATGTCCGTGAGGAACGCCCTCAAGGAGGCCGGGGCCGAGACCAAGGAGGCCGCGTGCGGCGAGGACGCCCTGGCCCTCGTGGCGGGCGGCTACGCGCCGACGCTGGTCTTCCTAGACCTGACCATGCCGGGGATAGGCGGCGTCGAGACGCTTAGGCGTCTGCGCGACCAGGGCGTATCGATCAAGGTCATAGTGGTAACGGCGGACGTGCAGGCGGCGACGCTGGCCCAGCTCACGGGACTGGCCCCCTTCGAGGTGCTTAGGAAGCCGGCCGACAAGGCGACGATCCAGGCGGCCTACGCAAAGGCCGTCGGGGCGCCATGAGCGACGCCTTCACCGACCTGGAGCTCGACGCCCTCCGCGAGCTCATGAACATCAGCTTCGGCATGGCGGCGGTCAGCCTCTCGGAGGTGATAGACCTCCAGGTGACCCTGACCGTCCCGAACATCAGCGTGCTCGACGCCGACAGCATCCCCCGCTTCATAGGCACGGAGATAGACTCGGCGCCGGCCTACAGCATGGTCGAGCAGTTCTTCTTCGGCCGGTTCTCCGGCACGAGCTTCCTCCTCATGCCTAAGGAGGAGGGCAGGAAGCTGACGAGGCTCTTCGGCGAGGAGATGTCGCCGGACCTGGCCGACCTGGATTTCGGCTCGCTGGAGCGCGAGGCCGTCATCGAGATAGGTAACATCGTCATAGGCGCCTGCGTGGGCAAGCTGGCGGAGATGCTCAAGGACAAGGTGACCTTCCATCCGCCTCGTTACCTGGGCTCCTCGGTCGACGCGCCCCAGCTCAGGCGCCACCTGGCGGGGAACGACGGCACCGCCCTCGTCTTCAAGACCATGTTCAGCTTCACGAGCGTCGACGTTTTCGGCCTCCTCTTCCTCATAGCCAAGAGCGACTCCGTCGCTTGGATGCGAAAGGCGGTCGACGAGTACATCGAGGGCCTCTCGTGAGCGAGGTAGAATCAGGCCAGATCCTCGACGCCCTCGGACAGGGCGTCGCGGCCCTCGACGGCCAGGCCGTCGTCACCTACTGGAACCCGTGGATGGAGCGAGCCTCCGGCATCGCGGCCTCCGACGCCGTCGGGAAACCCATCCTGGCCCTCTACCCGGGCATGGACACGCCCTCGCTCAGGCGCAACTTCAAGAGCGTCATGGCCTTCGGCATAACGGCCTACTTCTCGAACCGGCTGCACGGGAGCCTCTTCCCCTTCCCTCCCCTGCCGGGCTCGCCCGACGGCTTCGATCGCATGCAGCAGAACTGCACCATGGGCCCCCTCATGCGCGGCGACGAGCGCATAGGCGCCTACGTGATAGTGAACGACATCACCGAGACCACCTTCTACCAGCGAAAGCTCGTCCAGCTGGCGGTCAAGGACGTCCTCACCACGGCCTACAACCGCCGCTACTTCGATAGCCGCCTCGTCGAGGAGACCGACCGCGCCAAGCGCTACGGCCACCGGCTATCGCTCATCATGATGGACATAGACCACTTCAAGGACCTCAACGACCTCCACGGCCATCCCTTCGGGGACGAGGCGCTCCGGGCCCTCGTCAAGGCCTGCGAGGCGGCGACGCGCTCGACCGACATCGTCGCCCGCTACGGCGGCGAGGAGTTCTGCGTCATCCTGCCGGAGACGGGGCTCGGGGAGGCCGAGGCCTTCGCCGAGCGCCTCCGCGCCGCGGTCGAGGGCATGACCGTCGCCGCCCTGGGCATAGAGACCGGCATGACGGTTAGCCTGGGCGTGAGCGAGCTCAAGGGCGACGAGGAAGGCGCGGCCGTCCTCGATCGAGCCGACCGCGCGCTCTACGCCGCCAAGGCTAACGGGCGCAACCGCGTGGAGGCGCTCTCCTGATGGACGAGATCCTCGAGGCCTTCGCCACAGAGTCGGCCGAGCTCCTCGAGGCCATGGAATCGTCAACCCTCGCCATGGAGCGGGGGGAGCCGGGAGCCATGGAGGCGCTCTTCAGGGCGGCGCACACGCTCAAGGGCTCGGCGGGCATAGTCGGCCACGAGCGGCTCCAGCGCTACGCCCACGAGCTAGAGAACCGCCTGAACCGCATACGCTCGGGCGCCGTAGGACTCGGCCCGCACACAGCCGGGGCCCTCCTGGCCTGCCGCGACCGCTGCGACGTCATCCTGCGCCTGGAGCGGGACGGCGACGCGGCCCTGTCGGCCGACGACCGGGAGAGCCTCGAGCGGCTGGACGAGGCGCTCGGGGGATCGGCCGCGGGTCCCGGGGAGCCCTCCCTCGCCTCGCCCGGAGGAGCCCCCGCGTCCCCATCGCCTACGGGAACCGCCGCCTCCGCCACTTCCGGCTCCTCCGCGGTTCCCCCCGCCGGCCAGAGGGACGGCGAGAAGACCGTGCGCATAGCCGACGCCAAGCTCGATCGGCTCGTCAACCTCGCGAGCGAGCTCGTGACCGTCCAGGCCCAGCTATCCCAGGCCGCCCAGGACTCGGGAGAGAGGCGATTCATCGGCATAGCCGAGTCCGTTCGCCGCCTCGTCGCCGAGCTACGCTCGACCTCGATGGAGATGCGGCTCGTGCGCGTGGAGACGCTGTTCTCTCGCTACGTCCGCCTCGTCAGGGATATCTCCCGAGAGCTCGGCAAGGAGGTGGACCTCGTCATCGCCGGGGCCCAGACGGAGCTCGACAAGAACGCCGTCGAGAGCCTGGCCGACCCGCTCACCCACCTCCTCCGCAACGCGCTGGATCACGGGCTCGAGCCGCCCGCCGAGCGCGAGGCCGCAGGCAAGCCTCGTCGCGGCACCCTGCGCCTCTCCGCCAGGCATGACGGAGGCTCGGTAGTCATCTCTGTAGCCGACGACGGGCGCGGCATCGACTGGGAAGGCGTCGCCGCCAAGGCAGCGGAGCGCGGCCTCGCTGAACCGGGCGCGATCCTATCCCGGGCGGCGCTGGAGAACCTTATCTTCTCGGCTGGTTTCTCCACTTCCAAGGAGGTCTCCAGCGTCTCGGGGCGGGGCTTCGGGCTGGACGTGGTGCGGACGGCGATAGAACGGCTTGGCGGCGACGTCGAGCTGACTTCGACCCTCGGCTCCGGTACCGAGTTCGCCCTCCGCGTGCCCCTGACCATAGCCATAGTGGACGGCTTCCTCGTGGAGGCGGGAGGAACCTCCTTCGTGATCCCGCTATCGAACGTCCTCGAGTGCTTCGAGCGAGACCGGCGATGCGCGTCCGAGCGCCTCGTCGAGCGCGGCGGGAGCCTCGTGCCGCTCGTCGACCTGGCGAGCGCCTTCGGCCTTCCGGGCGAGCGCGAGGGCGAGTCGCGAGAGGCCGTCGTCGTGGCCCAGGCGGGCTCGGGCCGCATAGCCCTGCGAGTCGACCGCGTGGTCGGCGGCTACCAGACCGTCATAAAGCCGCTCGGCGAGATAGCCAGGCACGCTCGGGGCGTCTCCGGCGCCACGGTGCTGGCGGACGGCAGCGTGGCTCTCATCCTCGACGCCGCGGCCATCGCCAAGGGCTTCAAGGAAGGCTAGTCGACGTACGAGACGAAGCTGTTGTAATCGTTCGCCACGCCGTTGGCGTCGAGTATCGCGGATATCTCGCCGCGGTGATGGGTCCCGTGGTTGAGCACCTGGAAGATCGCGTGCCAGAGCGTCTTCTCGAGCTCCCTGCCGTCAGTGGCGGTATACCGAACGCGCCGGGAGAGGTCCTCCTCGGGCAGGCGCTCGACGAAGGTTACTAGCAGCTCGCCGGCGGTTCGCAGGAGTTCCCGAGCCTTGGCGGGGTTTCCTCGGGCTTCTTCGCGGAGCTCCTCCATGGGCCTCGTGACGATGGGGCTGGAAGCGAGGCAAGCGTAGTTCCCGAAACCGGCGAAGCGCTTGAGCCAGAGCGCCAGGGCCCAGGCCATGTGCTCGATGGTTCCCTCTATGCTCTTGAAGTAGAGGCCGGCGTCCCTGGACCGCAGTTCCCTAGGCGCGGCATCCACGACCGCCGCCATGGCCTCCATCGCGCTCGCGTTATAGCGGGCGATACCGGCGAGGATTTCCTTCATAAGTAGCCTCCTAGCCCGTAAGGCGGGAACCCTACCGGGCACCGGCAAGTATAGCGCCCCGGCCCCATAGGCGCTACGAGGCTACCGCGTAGCGGGCCACGGACTCGAGGAGGGCGGCGGCCTCGCGCGCGTTAAGCTCGGCGGTGCCGGCGACGACCCGGGCGCGGTCGTCTATGCCCGCGAGGGCGTCGCCGGCCGAGGCCAGGGCCGCCTTGAGCGAGCCCGACAAGGCGGCGAGCTCGGAGGCCGAGCGCGCTATGGCCTCTACCTTGGCCCTAGCCTCGAGCGCCGACTCCGCCGACTTATGCGACTCGGCCGACAGGGTCGAGAGGGCCGAGTCGACGCGCCCGCCCCGCTCGGCCAGGCTCTCGGCCGAGGAAGCCATACCGGCGATAGCCGCGCTCGCCTCGCCGGAGCCCTCGGCGAGCCGCCCGAAGGTGTCGCGGGCGGCCTTGACCGCCTCAGCGCCCGTCGATATGTCTCGGGCTATATCGCTGAGCCTCGTCGAGACGAGGCGGGCGCTGTCGCGGGAGGCCTCGGCGAGCCGCCTGATCTCGCCGGCCACCACGGCGAAGCCCCGGCCGGCGGCGCCGGCGTGGGCGGCCTCGATCGCGGCGTTCATGGCGAGGAGGTTGGTACGCTCGGCCACGTCGTCTATGATGGCTATGATCTCCCCGATGGCGGAGGCCGAGCCCGAGGCGGCCTCGAGGCTCCTGGCCGCCTGGGCTATGACGCCCGAGCCCTCGCGCGCGGCTGAGTCGAGCTCGGAGGCGCCCCGGCTCCGCTCGCGCGCTGCGACGGCTATGGCGTCGATGTCGGCGCTCATGGCCGCTATCTCCGCGGCGGCCTCCGCCACTCCGGCCGAGGCCCTAGCGGCCAGGGCGGCCGATTCCGAGGCGAGGCTCTCGAGGTCGGCGCTGAGCTCGCCGTGGGACTGCACCTCGCCGTCGACCTGGCGGGCCCCGGCCGCTATCTCGCGCATAGCCTCCCCTGCCTCGTCGACGGCCTCGGCTATGCCGACCGAGGCGGACTCGAGCTCTGTGCCCGCAGCGCTCGAGCGCTCGGCGGCCTCCTGGGAGCCCCTGACCATGACCGCGAAACCCGCTATGAGCTCGGCGAAGGCATCCTCGAGGTCGGAGACCTCGTCGGCCACCCTGAGCGGCGAGCGAGGAGGCGCCGACGAGAAGTCGGTACCGCCCGTCGCCCTCGCGTAGGCGGACAGCCGCTCCAGGGGCTTGGCTATGGAACGGATAAGGAGGAGGGACAGCGCTATGACCAGCACGGGCGCGGCCAGGGCGAAGGAAAGCAGTACGAGCCCGAGCGAGCGGGACTTATCTTCGTAGCGCGCGGCTATGCCGAGGGTAGCCGCCTCGATATCGTCGACGTAGGCTCCCGTACCCACCCAAATATCGGTGCCCGGCACCGCCAGGGCCGTCCCGAGCTTGGGGTAGACCGCCTCGCCGCTCCCGGGCTTGGACCAGTAGAACGACAGGAACATGGAGCCGTCGGCGGCCGCCGCGTCGAGCTCGCGTATGATGTACTGGCGGCCGTCGGGCGAGCGCAGGTCCCAGAGCGACTTGCCCTCGTTGGCCGGCGTGGAGCCGTGTATCAGGTTGATGCCGCTCCCCGCGCGATAGGCGTAGTAGTAGCCGTCCGTCCCGAAGCGGAGCGGCCGTACCAGGCGACGAGCCTCCTCGAGGCGTTCCTCCTCCGAGAGTCCCGGCCTGGCGTAGACGGCGGCCACGACGCCGGCGGCGATCTCGGTGGCGCTCCGCAGCTCGCGCCGATAGCCGTCGAGCAGCGCGGCCTTGGCGTCCTCGAGGGCGAAGCGCTGGAAGCTCCCGACGCCCCTGGCCGTCAGCGCCGCCAGGGCGCCGAACATAGCCACGGTCAGCGCCACTATGGGCGCGGCCAGCCTCAACCTGATACCTATCCTACGCACGCGGGTACTCCTCCTGGGGGAGGGTAAGGATAACCGTTATCAATATAAATAATCAATCATGAAAAATGGAGATTCCGTTAAAAAATGTTTTATTGCCTCGACTTCGCGAGACCGTAGCCGCTAGACGTAATGCGGTTCTTTCGATAGTACGGTAAAGAATCGTCTAAGGAGCCAAGGGCGTTCCCGCCAAGGTAGGGGACTAAACGGAGGTCGAGGGGCCGGTCTCCGTGCGCCTAGGCTCGCCGCCGGCCGGAGGTTGCTACGCGCGCCAGGGACCTCCGCTAGCCCTTCGGCGCCGGCGGCATGCGCGCGAGCGAGCCGCTATCCGAGGGTCGCGGCGGCCATGCAGTGGATGAGGCCTACCTATCCTTGAGTGTTATGACGACGCCCTCCGCGTAGTGGTCGACCCATATGCCGAGCCCGAGGGTGAAGGGCATGAGCACGCTCAGCGGCGAGGGCTTGGAATAGAAGGTTATGTTCGTGATCCCGTCGACGCCGACCATCGCGTCGGCCTTGGCCAGGAGCTGCTTATAGAGCCCCTCCCTCACCTTGTTCTCGTCGTATAGCACGAAGAAGGGCGTCCAGGTCTGCACGTGCACCTGGACGATGCCCTCGGTCCTGACGCCCTCGACGTAGTCCCCGGTCGAGACGTACATACCCTCCGGGAACCTCACCGATAGAGAGGAGCATCCGGCGAGCGCGGCGAGCGCTAGCAGCGCGAGCGTCGCTCCGAACAACCTTCGCATGGCAAACCTCCTTACGATCGCGTACCTAGTCTAGTCCGCCGGCGCTGGGCGCGCAAGGAATCCCGCTCCGTCGCCCGCCCGATCCGCGAGGAGCCAGGCTTGCGATCCGCCTTGCGGCCCGCATCCGCCTGCGTTAGGCTGGTCGTACGAGAGAAGGAGAAGCGATGGACCCGAACGCACGACGCATGCCGAGCCAGGCGCTCGGCCTGGCCGCAGCCCTCGCCTTCGCCCTGGCCATGACGACACTCATCGGTTTCCTCGCGCCGGCCTTGGCCCGCTTCGAGGACCCGGCCCTGGGCCTCGTCACCTACGACGCGGAGCTACCCCGGGAGGCGCGGGCCGCTCACTACGAATGGAAGCTGGACGAGCCGAGCGCGCTGTCGCGGCTATCCGCCTGGGGCCTCTACGGCCTGCACCAGGCGCTGGCCTGGGCTTGCATCGCCTGGGGAGCGGCCCGGGCCCGGGCCCGCGTCGCGGCCGGGGGCAAGCGCTACGAAGGCGGCCTCGACCCGGCGGGCCTGGCCTTCTTCGCCGTAAACGTAGCCTTCTCCCTCCTGCACCTCTGGCAGACCCACACCTTCTACGACGGGCTGGCCCAGGACGTTCCGGTCATATCCAGCCAGGGCTCGGTCATCGTGATGCTCGTCCTCGTCCTCATCATGCAGAACGACAGGCGCGGGCTCCTCTTTGGCTGGAAGGCCCCGATGCCCAAGGCCGCCGTAGCCTTCGTCAAGAAATGGCACGGCTACTACGTCGCCTGGGCCCTCGTCTATACCTTCTGGTTCCACCCGACGACCGGGACCTTCGGCCATCTCATGGGCTTCTTCTACATGTTCGCCCTGCTCGGCCAGGGCGCCCTGCTCTATACGAGGACGCACCTATCGCTACGCCTCTCGGCCTTCCTGGAGGGCTTCGTGCTCATCCACGGCACGACGGTAGCCTACTTCGGCCAGTCGAGCCCGCTCTGGACCATGTTCTTCTCGGGCTTCGGCTTCATGTTCGTGGCGGCCCAGCTGCCGGGCCTCCGCTTACCCAAGGCCGCCAGGATAGCGGCGACGGCCGGCTACGCGGCCGTCGTGCTGGCGCTGTACTCGGGCGCTCTCGGCGGCCTCGGCCCCCTCTTCAACAAGAGCCTCGCGGATATCCACCAGGCCCTCTGGATCCCCGTGACCCTCTACGGCCTCGTCCCGGCCTTCCTCCTCCTGGCAACGGGGCTGGCGGGGCTGGAAAAGCTGGCGACAAGGAGCGATAGGCGAGAACCATAGGCGAAGTGGCCGGGGATACCCCGGATCCTACGGCTTCTCAGGCCGGGGATACCCCGTACCCTACGGCTTCTCAGGCCGGGGATACCCCGGACCCTACGTCGCTGCGCACTGCTCGCGCCGTATGCCCAGAGGGGGACTTGCCCTTCGAATCTCGACCTCCTGTCTCGATTCTCAGGGCCGGGGTTCTCGCTTTCGGCGCCATCCCTGGCGCCTCCTCGCGCCTCCGGCGCGCGCTCGAACCCTTCAAGTCCCCCTCTGGGCCAATTGAAAAAGGCGAGACCGCGCTATGCGCGATCTCGCCTTTTTGCCCAGAGGGGGACTTGAACCCCCATGCCTCTCGGCACTAGTACCTGAAACTAGCGTGTCTGCCAATTCCACCATCTGGGCGGGTCGGAGACAGTATATACCCTGGACGGGGCCGGCGCGTCAAGGCGGGGTCGCGGGGAGTGGAAGGGAGGCGGGCAATTAGATACACATTGCAACTATTGTGCGAGAACCCGTTACATAGTATCGTTAGGCGTACCGGCCATCGAGGCCTACGGAGGTTCCCTGGATCGTGCGTATTCGGGTCTATCCGCCGCCCTTCGCAGACTTCTCCCGCCTCGACGAGCGCGGCTACGTCGAGCTAGCCGGGGGAGCGACGCTCGGCGAGCTTCTCAAGGCGCTGCGCGTACCGCTGGCGAGGCTGTCGGCGACCTTCTGCACGGTCAACCACGCGAAGGCCT